>JBBRHI010000125.1:0-7516 GCA_038222995.1 Bacteroidia bacterium
CCTTTTAAACCTTTAAAGTTGTAACCGTCTTTTTCAAAAGCTTCTACATAAGGCACCATACCGTAATCGGCAGAAGAACCTTCCCCTTGAATAGTGAAATCAGTAATTTTATGCCTGTCAATAGCATAGTTAAATGCCAAACGCACTTCTTTTTTATTAAAGGTAGAGCTGATGCAGTTAAAGCCTAAATAGTTAGTATTAAACGCCGGTGAATTAAGGATCTGGAAATCCGTTTTACGCTCCTTCGCATGCTCAAGATCACCCATTATTTCATGGAAAATCTCAACCGGTAAACGGTACACCATATCTAAATTACCGCTTTTAAATTCAAGGATCTCCGCTTTTTTCTCGCGAATAAACGTATACTTTATTCCGTCTAAGTAAGGAAGTTTATTACCGTCTTTATCAACACCATAGTAGTCAGGATTTTTCTTCATGATCAACACTTCGCCTTCCTTAACCGTTTCCATTAAAAACGGGCCTGTTCCTACCGGGTGAATACGAATATCCAAGCCGTATTTATCAAGCGCTTCTTTAGGATAGATCCAGCAGCCCGGCATTGCCATAATATTTAAGAACCCTGCGAAAGGATCTTTAAGAGAAATCACAAGAGTAGAATCATTAACCACTTTTATTCCTGAAACGCTCATGTTCTTGCCTGCTTTAGAAGACTCAAAAGCTTCGTTAGCACCAAGTACACGGTCTTTTAAAGTAACATCAAATTGAGCATTATTAGGGTCGGAAGTACATAACTTGTCGAAACAAAACTTTACATCACTTGCCGTTACCAATCTTGCTTTACCGCCGGGAAAACAAGCATCCGGATGAAACATAACGCCATGGCGTATGTGGAAGGTCCACTCCGTCTGGTTTTCATTACTCTCCCAACGTGAAGCCACAGCGGGTTCTATAGATAGATCGGTTTGATTAAATTTTACTAAACCTTCAAATAACTGAGTGCCGATATGGAAACCCACATTTTCATTAACCGCAATAGGATTAAGGCTTTTAAAAGCCTCCACTTCATTGAGGCGCATAACGCCACCCATAAATACACCGCCTTTTCCTTCTGCTTCTTTGTGATTATTTGTCTTATCGCCCGAACAAGAGGTGCAAGAGGCTAATCCTAGTGCGAAGGCACTTGCAAATACCGGAATAAATAGTTTTCTCATACTTAGTACATAAGTTTATAGTAACCACAAATATAATCTTAAAAACTAAAAAACCTAAAATAATTAGCTGAAATTATTAAAAGTCCATTTCCAATAAAACGGGGCAGTGATCGCTATGCATGGCATCACTTAAAATAACCGAACGCGTTAAATGTTTTTCAAGATGCCCGGCTACCAAATTATAATCAATGCGCCAACCTAAATTTTTGCCCCTGCTCCCTGCACGGTAGCTCCACCAGCTATACTGGTGAGGTTCTTGGTTAAAGTGCCTGAACGAATCTACAAAACCGGAGGTAATAAATTGCTCCATCCATTCACGTTCTTCCGGCAAAAACCCTGAGGTGTTTGCGTTCGATTTCGGGTTGTGGATGTCAATAGGTTTATGGCAAATATTGTAGTCTCCGCAGAGCACTAAATTAGGAATTTTGAACTTTAAATCATCAATGTATTTTTGAAAATCATTGAGCCATTTCATTTTAAATCCCTGTCTTTCATCACCGCTGCTACCGCTGGGGTGGTATACGCTCATCACCGAGCAATGCTCAAAGTCAGATCTTAACACACGGCCTTCAAAATCATAACCGGCAATACCGCAGCCGTACTCTACATGCTTGGCTTGCTCTTTACTGAAAATAGCAACGCCGCTGTAGCCTTTTTTTTGTGCGGGATACCAGTATAAATGGTAACCCATATCCTCAAAAACCTTAGTGTCTACCTGGTCGGGAGTGGCTTTAATTTCCTGTAAACACAGAACATCCGGGTCCGATGATTTTATCCAATCAGCCAATCCCTTACCCATGGCTGCCCTTATGCCATTAACGTTATATGTTATAATTCGCATTTTAAATATAGTTTATGCGTTAAAAATACAATTTCTATCTTTATAAATCGTTATAACGAATAGTGGTTTTGAGGATTAGCTTCATATTGTTTTTTTTGTGCGGAAGTCTGTTTGAGGTAATCGCTCAAACCAACTTAAAACAAAAACAATACCTTTTAAAATCGGATACGCTTTTTTTAGACAGCCTGAGCTTGATCCCCGGATCCATAAAAATTTCTTCCAAAAAAACACCGCTCGATACGGGTACTTATAAAATAAATTATACCCGCAAAGCGCTTATCTTTAAACAAAGGCCTGCCGATACGTTGTCTGTTTCTTATAAAACATTCCCGTATAATTTCGAAAAAAAGTATTACCACAAAAACAAATCTGTTCTTACAAAAGATTTGTCGCTTCCGTCTAACCCCTTTACCATTTCTTTTGATCCGCTTAACAATGCCAATGAATCGTTTATAACCGACGGATTAAATAAAAACGGGAGTATAAGCCGCGGAATCAGCTTTGGGAACAACCAGGATGTGGTAGTTAACTCAAGCTTAAACTTGCAGGTGAGCGGTAAGTTAACGCAGGATGTAGATTTGATATTAGCGGCAACGGATGATAACATTCCTTTCCAGGCCGACGGAACAACAGCGCAGCTGCAGGAATTTGATAAAGTATTTATTCAACTGTCCAATCAAAACAACAAGTTAATTGTGGGCGATTTCCAACTTCAACGGCCCAATAGCTACTTTATGAACTTTTATAAGAGATCCCAAGGAGGATATTTTTCGAACGTTTACAAAGATACGATCGAAAAAACCCCGGTACTGTTTAAAACACAGGTGAGCGCTGCCGTGAGTAAGGGGAAGTTTGCCAGGAACGTGATACAGGGTACCGAAAACAACCAAGGCCCGTACCGTTTAAAAGGCGCCAACAACGAGCAGTTTATTATTGTATTATCCGGTACCGAAAAAATTTATATAGACGGAAAGCTTTTGCAGCGGGGTCAGGAGAATGATTACATCATTGATTATAACACGGCTCAGTTAACTTTTACGGCCCGGCAAATTATTACAAAAGATAAAAGGATCATTGCCGAATTTCAGTATGCAGAAAGAAATTATGCCCGATCGTTATTTTTTTTAAGTGAAGAAGTGGAAATGCAAAAACTAAAACTGAGGTTTAATGTGTACAGTGAGCAGGATAACAAAAATAAATCCTTGCAACAAACCCTTAGCGACCCTCAAAAACTTACGCTGTTTAATATCGGGGACACCTTAAGTAAGGCCGTGTCGAGCGGCGCCACGTTAGCAACATTTAATAATACGGATGTGTTTTATTGGAAAAAAGATACAACGGTGGCAAGCTTTACCTATCCCGGAATTTATGTGTACTCCACAAACCCCGACAGTGCAAAATACAGTTTAAAATTTAGCTACATCGGTGAAAACAGCGGGTATTACATTCAAGTCACCTCAACGGCAAACGGTAAAGTATATAAATGGGTAGCTCCCGTGGGTGGAATTTTGCAGGGAAACTATGAGCCTGTAATCCCTTTGGTAACGCCTAAAAAAAAGCAAATGGCAACAGCGGGCGCAAACTACGTATTTAATAAAAACCATAACCTGGATATGGAAGGGGTATTTACTAAAAACGACATTAATACATTTAGTGCTTACGATTCGCAAGACGATAACGGCTATGGTTTTAAACTGAACAGTAACAACCAAACCGTTATAAAAAAAGATACCGGTAAAAAAGAATCATTAAATGCTGTATACAATACAGCTTACGAATACATTCAAAAAAACTTCAACCCGATAGAAAGATACAGGTCCGTTGAGTTTGAACGTGACTGGAACCGCCCCATCAGCGCGCCGGTTAATACCGATCAAAATGTTGGATTGGCACAAATGGGAATCCAAAAAGGGAATAAATTAAAACTTTTATACGGAATTAATTTTTTTGACGAGGGCTCTTTTTATAAAGGATTAAAACACAGTATCCAAAGTTTTTATAATACAAAAACCGTTTCTGTAAATTATACGGGCTCGTATTTAACAAGCAATTATGTATCGCAGCTCAGCAAGTTTTATCGCCATAAGGCCTCTGTTTCCAAAACTTTCGGCAAAGTTAAATTAAATTATCTTGATGATTTTGAGCATAATGAGTTCCGAAAAAATACATCGGATAGTTTATTGCCTAGGAGCTACCAATTTTGGGAATGGGAAGGAAATGTAACTAATAAAGACACCACAGGAAATATATATAAAGCATTTTATAGAGAAAGGCGCGACAAGCAAGCTTACAGCGCTATTCTTAAAGACTCCACATACGCGCAAAATGCGGGCTTTTCGGCTAACATTAATACGATCCGTAACCATCCGTTCTCCGTAATTTTTACGTACAGGGAATTGCATTTAAAAAAAGCGAACCCTCTTTATTTAAAGCCGGACAATACTGTACTGAGCAGGGTAGAATATGCACCGCGCTTATTTAAGGGATTTATTACGTCGAGCACCTTTTATGAAACCGGGTACGGGTTGGAAAATAAACAGGAATACTATTATTTATTGGTAGCGGCAGGCCAAGGGACTTACGCCTGGAAAGACTATAACGAGAATGGAACAGCAGAATTAAATGAATTTGAAATAGCGCAGTTCTCCGATCAGGCATTATACATAAGGGTTTACACGCCAACCAATCAATATGTAAAAGTGCTGCACGACCAGTTTAGTTTTTCTTTAAACTTAAGGCCCGCCGTATTTTTAAAAGATTCTGCTAACGGGGCAATGAAATTTCTGAGCCGCTTCGCTTCACAATCTGTTTACCGGGTCGATAAAAAAACGCAGGATAACGGGCAGCTTTTTACCTTTAATCCGTTTGATATACGGTTAAGCGATTCATCTATTACCGCGTTAAATTATTCGCTGCGACAGAGTGTGTTTTTTAACCAGAGCGCGGCTGTGTTCGGCACGGATTACACGTATCAAAATAATTTAACGAAGCAACTGCTTACCAATGGTTTTGAAACCCGCGGTAATGAAACCCATGAATGGCGCTGGCGCTGGAATGTAACAAGGGCTTGGAGCATTAACAGCACTAATATTTACGGGCGTAAGTCTACGGTATCTTTATACTTTCCTACCCGTAATTTTAATATCGAATCGTTTGATCTTGAGCAAAAGCTCAGTTACCAGCCTAACACCGGCTTTAGAATAAGCGTAACGTATAAGTATATTATAAAAAACAACATTATTGCGGAAGGATTTCAAAAGGCAAGGCTCGATGACTTTGGGTTGGATCTTAAATATAATAAAGCCGGTAAAGGCAGCTTAACCGGGAAAATAAATTTTATATCCATTAAGTACAACGATCTTGAAAACACATCAATTGCCTATGAAATGCTCAACGCTTTAAAAACCGGGTATAACTATACGTGGGGGCTCAGCTACCAAAGGAACCTCACGAACAACATACAGATCAGCATTAATTACGACGGGCGTAAATCGCCGGGCACTAAAATAATTAATATTGGCGGCGCACAGGTAAGGGCATTTTTTTAAAAGATATTTGATTCTTAATAAATAGTAAATTTGTACCATGTTTACAGGAATTATAGAAACACTTGCCACATTAAAACACCTTGAAAAGGAAAACACCAATGTGCATTTTACATTCAGTGGCGCATTTACGCACGAATTAAAAATTGACCAAAGCGTTGCGCATAACGGTGTGTGTTTAACTATAGTAAAAATTGACGGAAATAACTATACCGTAACAGCAATTGAGGAAACACTTCAAAAAACGAATTTAGGAGATTTAAAGGTAGGCGATATTGTAAATCTTGAACGCTGCATGTCTGCCAACGGGCGTTTCGACGGGCATATCGTGCAAGGCCATGTTGACCAAACCGGAACCGTAAAAGACATTACGGATAATAACGGAAGCTGGACCTATACTATAACCTACGATGCCACTAAAGGAAACGTTACTGTTGAAAAAGGAAGTATTACTATTAACGGCACAAGCCTTACCGTGGTCGATTCTCATAACGACTCTTTTTCTGTTTGCATTATTCCTTACACATACGAAAACACCGTTTTTAAAGCTTTAAAAAAAGGAGATACCGTTAATTTAGAGTTTGATATAGTGGGTAAATATGTGGCGCGCTTGCTGAATAAATCCCTATAAATTCTTTTTAAAACTCTGCCAATTTAAGTATCTTCACCCACTTAAATTAAAAGTATGGCACGCATAAAAATCAAAGAAATTTTAAAAGGAGACCTGGTCGATCAAACCGTTAACGTAAAAGGGTGGGTACGTACATTTCGCAATAATTCATTCATTGCCATTAACGACGGATCGTGTATCCATAATATACAGGCGGTTGTAAATTTTGAAACAACAAACCCTGAAACATTAAAGCGTATTACGCCGGGCGCCTGCGTGGGCGTTACCGGTAAATTAATTACATCGTTGGGGAAAGGACAAACAGTTGAAATAGTGGTGTCTGAGATCGAAATTTACGGCGATGCAGAAGCAGATGTGAGTAAGCCTAACTCTTATCCTCTGCAACCTAAAGCGCATTCTTTAGAATACTTAAGAGAGATCGCTCACTTGCGTTTTCGTACCAATACCTTTGGTGCTGTTTTCAGGGTGCGCCATACATTAGCATACGCCATACATAAATTTTTTAACGATAAAGGCTTTGTCTATTTACATACGCCTATCATTACCAGCAGTGATGCAGAGGGTGCGGGAGAGATGTTTCGCGTAACAACGCTTGATGCAAAAACACCTCCTTTAACAGAAGCAGGCGAAGTAGATTACAAGCAGGATTTTTTCGGGAAGGCAACAAACTTAACGGTTTCAGGACAACTTGAGGGCGAATTGGGCGCTATGGCATTTAGTGATGTATATACATTCGGGCCAACCTTCCGTGCGGAAAATTCCAACACAACACGCCATTTAGCGGAGTTTTGGATGATAGAACCCGAGATGGCTTTCTTTGATTTAAAAGACAATATGGCGTTGGCAGAAGAAATGCTGAAGTATGTAATTACATATGCGTTAGAAAAAAACAAAGAGGATATCGAATTTCTATCTCAACGTTTATTGGACGAAGAAAAAAATAAACCGCAGGCAGACAGAAGTGAATTAAGCTTATTGGAGAAATTAAGTTTCTGTTTGGAAAATGACTTTGCGAAAATTACTTATACCGAAGCCATTGATATTTTGCGCGAATCAAATCATAACAAGAAAAAGAAATTTCAATACATCATTGATGGCTGGGGAGCTGACTTACAGAGCGAACATGAGCGTTACTTGGTAGAAAAGCACTTTAAAAAACCGGTTATTTTAACGGATTACCCTAAAGACATTAAATCATTTTACATGCGGATGAATGAGGACGGGAAAACAGTAGCCGCTATGGATATTTTATTTCCGGGGATCGGCGAAATTATCGGCGGCTCGCAGCGTGAAGAACGTTTAGAAAAACTGGAAGCGCGCATGAATG
>JBBRHI010000126.1:0-7481 GCA_038222995.1 Bacteroidia bacterium
AAGATCCCACACCCTGTTGAAGCAATTTCCGCTAAAATAAGAGTGTGGGATCTGCGCTTTAATGCCATTAACGAAGCAGGCGGGAAAAACATAGATTCAGATGAAATGGTGTTGATCATACTGGCCGATCTGGACTGCGACCTTAAACAAATTACACCCGCTGTGATGGAAGACTATTATAAAACCATGGAGGAGTTGTTTTTTCGCTTCCACCCCGTTTTTTACGAAGCATCCCTGCTTGATTATTTAAAGGAATTATCCGGTAAAGGAATAACACTGAGTCTTTTAAGCAATACCGGTTTTATAAAAGGAGAAACACTAAAAAAATTATTACATCAATTAGAAATTGCGCCCTACTTAAAATTCCAGATCTATTCGGACGAGATCATGTTCTCCAAACCCTCTAAAGAAGCCTATAAACATGTATTTGAAAACATTAAAACATTTAATACGATAGATACAAATTCTATTTTACACATCGGTGATAATGAAAATGCTGATTTTATAGGCGCTAAAAATTTAGGGATGCAGAGTGCGCTCATCAACTCTAACAATATTTCATTACTCAGTTTAACTATTAATACCAATTAAATGTATCATCATTATTCACTGCATAAAATTGAGGATGATACTCAGCTTAGTTTCAGCGAGGCAGATTACAGTAAATTTAAATTCGGTGAGCCAAACGCTACCAATAGCTTCGGAAAAAGCCTGGCAGAAGGCTTTTTAACACAATACAGCGACTTATTGTTACAACATACCGATATTGTTTTTTTACCGAGCCCGTTTAATTATATTCCTACTGCCTCCTATTAATTATCTCAAAAATTTAAAACGGAGATCAATAAATTTCTTCATCTGCATAACAAAAAAGCGTTATTAGAGTCTAAAATTCACCGTTATAAAACCTACAGTGAAGATTACGGAAGCCTGAGCTTTGAAGAACGGCTTAACCTTATTTCATCAGACACGTACCATGTAGATACTAAATTTTTGACCAACCGTTTGTGTATCTTTTTAGATGATATTAAAATTACGGGAAGTCATGAACTGATCATTCGTAAAATATTGCAACAAAACAATATTGAAGGTGATTTTATGTTTGTGTATTTTGCCGAATTAACCAATACAAATATTGCCCCTACCTTTGAGAATTACCTCAATTACTACCATGTAAAAGGGATCCCCGAGATCAGTGAGTTGTTGAACCGTGAAGATCTGCAAATAAATACACGCACTATAAAGTTCATATTGAATGAGAAAAATTCAATAAATTCTCTTATTTTAGAGGTGCCGAAACATACGCTGGAAAAAATTACGGACTATGCCATTGGTAACAATTACCACTTAATGAACGAATATAAAGCTAACTTAACTCAACTTATAAAACACATCAATTATGGCAATTAACTTACAAAAAGGACAAAGAGAAAGCTTAAACGCTCAAAAATTTACGATCGGTTTAGGCTGGGATACAAATGCAAGCTCAACCGGAGCGGCTTTCGACTTAGATGCTTCCGTATTCATATTGGGCGCTAATTCAAAATTAATAGCAGATGAGTAATTTGTATTTTATAACAACAGTAAATCTCCCGACGGTGCTGTAAACCATACAGGTGATAACTTAACCGGCGCCGGTGACGGTGATGATGAATCAATCACGGTGGATCTTTCTAAAATTAACCCGGCGGTGCAGGAAATTTGTGTGGTAGTAACCATTCATGAAGCGTCTGCGCGTAAACAAAACTTCGGTCAGGTTCGTAATTCATTTATCCGTGTTATTGACGAACAAAATAATGTGATCCTTAAATACGAATTGGATGAAGACTTCTCTGTTGAAACAGCCGTAGAATTTGGCCGTATTTACAGAAAAGACTCGCAATGGAAGTTTGAAGCCATTGGTGCAGGCATGAAAGGCGGACTGGAAGACTATTTAAAAAAATATAATTAAACTCTTTTTAAGCTATCAGTTCTATCACTTAGAGCGGAGTCAAGAAGCGATAACATCAAACAATAGCTAACACATTATAAAAAACAGATCATGGCAATTAACTTAGAAAAAGGACAGCGCATTAACCTCGAAAAAAGTAACGGCAGCAAATTAAATAACATTTGCGTAGGCGTTAACTGGGGTGCCATGGAAAAGAAAGGTCTGTTTGGAACAAAAAAAGAAGCCGTTGATTTAGACGCCAGTTGCGCGGTTTACGATGTCGATAAAAAGAACATTGATACCGTAAGCTTCCGTCAAAAACGATCAAAAGATCAGGCGATTCAACACAGCGGCGATGATTTAACGGGAGATATGAACGGAGACGATGGTTTGGATAATGAAGTGATAAAATTAGATTTTTCTAAACTCAACCCTGCCGCTAATTACGTAGCGTTTTTCATTAACAGCTTCCGCGGGCAGGATTTTAAAGACATTCCTTTTGCCAGCATCCGCATTTATGAAGGAACACCGACACAGGTTACCGAAGTATTTGCCAAGTACGACATAGCTAACGATAAAGCGTTTGCCGGAAGCGTGTCTATAGTATTAGGCGTATTCTATAAAAAGAACAACGAATGGAAATTTAACGCCATTGGCGTGCCTTCGCCCGATAAACGCCTGGAAGATACCGTAGTCACCATTCAAAACAATCATTTATAATAACAGATCAACATGGAAAATAACGAAGTAACCGTTGTAGATAATTCTGCTAATCCTTTGGATAAAGACGGAAATGTACACTTGGAAAAAATACAACCTTCTGAACTGGCTAATTACACAGCCCTTTCAAACCAACTGAATGAGAAGGATGTAAACTCGGTAATGAATTACGGAGCCGACATTCAAAATAATATTGCCAAACAAAGTGATACGTTTTTAACGAATGTGCGTACGTACAATTCAGGCGATGTGGGCGGACACATTAACGAGCTGTTAACCGAATTAAATTACATTGATGTTGATCAGTTAAATCAAAGTCCGTTTAAACGCGCGCTTTCTAAAATTCCGTTTTTAAATAAGCTGGTTGTTGACGTTAAAAAATTATTTCAGCAATACGATAAAATTACCGCTAACGTTGATAAGATCAGCAACAAGGTAAAAGCGGGAATGATTAATTCCGTAAAAGACAATTCGTCTTTACAAACCATGTTTGACGCGAACGTTGGCTTGATCAAAGAAATGGAAAAACACATTGTTGCCGGCCAGCTAAAGTTCACACAGGTTAATGAAGAATTAGCTCAAATGGATGCTAACCCTTCGCAATACCAGGATTACCAAATTGCCGATAAACGTAATTTTGCGGCCCGTATCGATAAGCGCTTAGCCGATATGAAAATTGTTCGTTTTATTATGATCCAATCATTGGCGCAAATTCGCGTTGTTCAAAATAACAATACGTCCATTGCAGAAAAAGCACAGTCTATTTTAACAACCACAATGCCGGTTTGGAAAAACCAGTTAACCTTAGCGGTAGCGCTGCAACGGCAAAAAGCAAACATTGAAATACAGCGTAAAGTATCGGAAACCACTAATACCATTCTTCAGAAGAATGCGGACATGCTGAAACAAAACAGTATTGAAGTAGCTAAGGAAAATGAGAACACGGTTGTATCTTTAGAGACTTTAAAAATGACCACTAAATCGTTGATCGAAACCTTAACGGAAGTAAAAGCGATCCATGAACAAGGCACTCAAACAAGAAGAGAGCTGGATGCGGGTTTACAAAGCCTGGAAGCTGAATTGAAAAAAGGCGTAACAAGTTAGTTTTCTCTATATATTTTACTTAAGCCCGGACCTTGTTCCGGGCTTTTAATTTGATCAAACGTCGCGCCCTGCCTTTGTTAATAGTTATAAAATCTTTAGATTTGTTGGAGTATTGCGGATGGAAAATAAAGAGGATTTAGAAACGTTCAACCAGATCATAAAAGACAGTGAAAAGAAGCTGTCTACCTTGAGGATATTGACGAATTTTTTCAGTCATCACGATCTCATCGCTATCCTTATCCGTACCAATGTGATTCATAATTTATTTGAGAATAATAAAACATTAGACATTCATAAGCTCGACCTGTTTCATATACAATACACCAACAGCTTAATAGAGCTATTTCAGAAGCTTAAAAAATCTAAGGAACAAAAATACCTTTTGATCAACGATGAAATAAACATTAACGATGACTTTATTACTAAGCTCAGCGCCGAAATAGAAGCCGTACATTTTCTTGATGAATCACGGGCGCATGGGCGTAATACCGCTCAGAAAATCCGGGAACTGTATAACCTTTTTGCTTCTGACGCACCGGGTAAATTTGACTGGACTGTTATTTCGCAATTCATTAATCAACGCAGTGCTGAATTTTACCGTGAGCTTAGCGATGAGCAATACCAACGCTTAACAACCCATCCTGATAAAAAAACATACCAAAACACTTACGTCACATTTGAGAAAAAACTGTTAGGAAAACTTAATATTCAACATTTCAGAATTAAATTTAAATGCGGTTTAAAATATGATAACAACGAAATAGAAGTGTATGAATTTATTGACTCCAATGATAAATTTATTTTCATACATGATAAAAAATCCTTTTATTTAGTGGATGATTCAAACCTTGCCGGAATTGATCTGTCGAGAAATGAATCGTATAAAAAAGAAATGATCGATCAGTTGTCAGCTAAAAATGTGTTGCTGAAAGACCGGTTAAGTACCGTTAAAACGTCTATGCCTAAGGAGGTAGAAAACGTCATGGAAAGTTATTTAGAGAAAATATCAGGTGTTGAGTTCCTGGACGACCTGCAGAATGTGGATGAACAAACCAACATCTTAAAAGCAATGTTAAACATTAATATAAAATAACGATGGCAATTAATTTAGAAAAAGGACAAAGAGAAAGTATTTCAGCACCGAAATTTACGGTTGGTTTAGGCTGGGACAGTAATTCAAGCTCAACCGGCGAAGGGTTTGACCTGGATGCTTCCGTATTTATTTTAGGAGCAAACGGAAAACTGTTAAGTGACAGTCACTTTATTTATTATAACAATTTAAAATCACCCGATCAGGCAGTAGTGCATATCGGCGATAATACCACCGGTGCGGGCGACGGAGATGATGAAAAAATAAACATCGATCTTTCTAAAATAGCGGCCGATGTAACCGAAATTTCTTTTGTGGTAACCATCCATAAGGCACAGGAACGCAAACAAAACTTCGGGCAGATTCGTAACTCCTTTATACGCGTAGTGGATTCGAGCAATTCGGAATTGGTAAAATATGAATTGGATGAAGATTTTTCAATTGAAACAGCGGTTCAGTTCGGGAGGATTTATAAAAAGAATAACGAATGGAAATTTGAAGCCGTTGGCGCAGGGATGAAAGGCGGACTGGAAGATTATTTAGTAAAGTATAATTGAAAGTTAATTTATAACATTAAACCAATTAAGAGAAGCTTGTCTTCTCTTTTTTAGTTGATGAATGAACCACTCAAGGTATATAACCCGGTAATTTTGTGTAAACAATCATTAAAATAAAAAGTATATTTATACCGAAAATTTAAAACTATGAGCATTTACGACAACATTCAGGATATTATAAATAATCCCTTAGTATCAGGCGGAATCATTTTAAACCTGATCGTTATTGAAAGTTTACTCTCGGTTGATAATGCGGCAGTACTGGCCACTATGGTAATGGACCTACCGGCCGATCAACGAAAAAAAGCATTGCGTTACGGTATTTTCGGAGCTTATATCTTTAGAGGTCTCGCGTTATTGTTTGCTGCATTTTTAGTAAAATTTTGGTTCTTAAAGCCTATCGGTGGTTTATATTTATTATACTTAGTATGGGATTGGTGGAAAGGAAAACAAACGGCTGATAAAGAGGATGACTTTGTAGATAAAAAAGCAAACTGGCTGTACCGCTCAACTGTTGGCGCTTTCGGTAATTTTTGGGCAACTGTGGCCCTGGTTGAATTAATGGATATGGCCTTTTCAATTGATAACGTTTTTGCTGTGGTTGCCTTTACGGATAACATTGTATTAGTTTGGGTAGGTGTATTTATCGGGATACTGGCTATGAGGTTTGTTGCACAGGGGTTTGTAGCGTTAATGGAACGTATCCCTGCTCTTGAAACAGCGGCTTTTGTAGTAATTGCTGTTTTAGGTGTTAAGTTGATCCTGTCTTTAACCGAACATTTTATGCCTGAATCTGCCATCAGCCAATTTTTGAGCAGCCCGGCAGCCGATTGGGGAACATCTATCCTGACCGTACTTATTTTCTTGGTTCCTATT
Organism: Bacteroidia bacterium; assembly: GCA_038222995.1. GTDB lineage: Bacteria > Bacteroidota > Bacteroidia > B-17B0 > Aurantibacillaceae > UBA4416. Next base: position 6,278 of record JBBRHI010000126.1, read on the forward strand.
CTCATAGGATTATTTAAGAAAAAAAATGCTGAATAAATTAACAAAACCATTACCACTTACAAATTAAAAAACGCCGGTTATCACATATAGGCAACCGGATATAAGTTTAATTTTTTTTCAGACATTATATATCTTACCTTAGCAAAATGCTAAAAAGATATACTTTCCATATTGTATGCGCTTTAAATTTAGTGTTTGCAGGAATCGGTTTCGCACAAACAAAACCTGCAATTAAAAGGCCTGCACCTTCAGTTAAAACAGAAAGTGTTGCCCCTGCACCCAAAAAGTTTGAATTAACTCCCTGGAGCATTAAAGCAGGTGCCAACTTAAGTGTTGTTTATTTAGCACGTAATGTAAAAGACAATAATAACACCCCCGGCATGTGTGGAGGATTAAATTATGAAGTCAATAATTTCCTTAGGGTGTCTACTCTCTTTACCCATTTCAAACCGTTAAATATTGAACCTACCTGGCTTAATGTAAGAGCTAATACCATAGAATTAAATGTGGAGGCAGTTGCACGATTCCCGAACGGAAAAACCATATTGTATCCTTTTGCGGGTTTAAGCTATAATACTTACGACGGTTACTTTACAGGGCAGTCTGACTATTTAAACCTAAAAGAATATTACAAAGTAAATACAGTTGTAAAAAACCGTTGGCTGGGTGTTAATTTCGGGATAGGATTCGAGCATAATTTTGGCATAATAGGCTTGTTCCTCGATTACAGAATGAGAGTTGGTAAACAGGAAAAAGGCATCAACATTATGGACGTATGTTATACGGGAGGTATAAAAGTAAGGCTTCCTCATATAAAGGTTTCCAAAAAACCATTATTCAATACCCATAATCGTTACCACGTAAAATAACATCTTCTTTTATATTCTTCAATTGAGTATTTTGTAATCGTAACAGGCCTTGGGCGGTATAATACCGGCATTAAAGTTTGTATTGTCAGTGTTATATCTTATCTTCCTCAGAAAATAAATGGATTGATTTACATGAAGCGAATAATTATCTTATTTTCACTGCTTTACTTAAATACCCCTTGCTTTAGCCAAATAGACAGTCTGATAAAAGACGTCGAAAACCTGAAAGATTCTTTAGTACATAAGCTCTTAGTAGACGATATTCCAAGGAAAACATTTAAAGATAAATTAATGTACCCGCACCGATGGTATGTAAAACAACTGTTGGCCCCAAA
>JBBRHI010000127.1:0-7428 GCA_038222995.1 Bacteroidia bacterium
ATACCTTCTCTTGTAACTGAACCTCTTATAAAATACAATGTTTTACCGTCGCTGCTAAAGCTTGGCTGTGTTTCCCAATTCCGAGTATTTACCTGTTGGCCTGCATTTACGGGCACTGTCCATTTACCGTTTTGCTTTTGCGAATAAAAAATATCGCAGCTGCCGTATCCTTTTCTTTCCGGCGATCCGTAATCACCCGTTATTTCCATACAGGATGCGAAAAACATGAACTGGCCGTCGGCGCTTAAGGTAGGCGCCCCTTCATTGCCCGCGGTATTTACGCTTGGGATAGGATTGGCTGTTTGCCATGTTCCGTTTACTTTTTTACTGATAAAAAAATCTTCCTGTTGTGCGGCGCCTGCCCTTATGTTTCGGGTAAACATAAATGTATTACCGTCGGCAGTTAAAGCGGGAAAATATTCATAGGCGGCTGTATTAATACCCGACCCAACGTTTACAGGTTTAAACGGTTGAGGATTTTTTATGGCGTTTGAGCCAAACCCGGCATTTTTTAAATATTGCTCTGCCTGATCTTTTGTAGCGGGGTTGATCCTTTCAAACTTTAAATACGCTTCTAAATGTTTTACGGCCCCGTCATAGTCTGCAGAAAGTAATTCGGCTAAACCAAGATCAAAATAATTTCTCGGAAAAAACTTAGGGTTAATGTCTATTGCTTTTTGAAAATGACCAATCGCTTCTTTGGTCCTTCTTTACTCCATTAATAAGTAGGCTAATGCCGAATGTGCCTCTACAAAATTAGGATCTTCCTGTATGGCCTTATTCAATAGCTTTTCAGCCTCTTCATCTTTTCTTACTTCATAATTTTTTTTACCTTCTTCGTAAAACTTGATGGCTTTTTTATTAGTGCTGGTATAAGTTCCGGGAGGTAATGCGGGTTGTTGGGAAAAGGATAACCGGCCAAATAAAAATAAAAATGAAAAAAGTAAAAGGTGCTTCATAATTTTAGGTAAGTGTTGTATAAATATAACAATATCTATAGAAAATAGATACAGGAAAACCAGAATTAAATGAAATAGAATTAACAGGCAACAGGCTATTGTTGAAGTTTTAATGCCTGACTTTTTAACCAGGCGATGGCCTCTTCGCGGTCGTCGAAAAATTTAGTGGGAACAATAGGTTTATTTATTTTCAAGAACAAACTTCCTATAATTCTTTCATATGATTTATTGCTGAACATGGCTAATGCGGCAACATGTTGAGCGTATTCTTCCGATGCGCCTGCCCTTCTGGCATCGCCTGAAATATCGGCATTATCACTGCCTTCAAATAATACAAAGAATTTTTTTCCGGGGATATGATTCATTGACTGACTTCTGGACTCCCATACATCTTGTGCCTGTAGGGTTGCATTTTTTTTAACTTTAAATTCAATCAACAGATCATCATGAACAATCATGAGGTAAGCATTTGTTTCAAATGTTTTCATAATTAAATATACTAAATAGATTAATATCCCAAAGCAGGGCCAAGCCATTTTTCGGCTTCTTCAAATGTCATATTCTTGCGCTTTGCATAATCCTCTACTTGCTCTTTACTTATTTTTCCGATCCCGAAGTAATGCGAATCCGGGTGCGCAAAGTAAAACCCGCTTACCGCTGCCGTTGGAACCATTGCCAGGCTATCCGTTAAAACAATGCCGGTGTTTTTTTCAACCTCTAACAAATCCCACAAAATTAGTTTTTCTGTATGATCCGGCTGGGCCGGGTATCCCGGTGCCGGGCGAATTCCTGCGTACTCTTCTTTAATTAAATCTTCATTTTTCAGAGTCTCATTTTCGGCGTAACCCCAAAATTCTTTTCTTACTTTTTTATGCATTAACTCTGCAAAGGCTTCCGCTAAACGATCTGCCAATGCTTTCAGCATAATGGAACTGTAATCATCATGGTTTTTTTCAAACGCCGCTACATGTGCATCAATACCAAAACCGGTGCAAACAGCAAAGCCCCCTATATAATCAGTACCTGTATTAACACTCTTAGGTTTTATAAAATCGGCTAAGGCTACATTATATTGTCCTGCCGGTTTTTTCGTATTCATACGTAAGGTATGTAAAGTTGCTATCGTTTTACCGGACTGAACGGATTTTAAATTGTCGGACTTAATAGAGTTTAAATTTACGGTTTGAGCAGAGTCGACATTGCCGGACTGAGCGGAGTCGATATTGCCGGACTGAGCGGAGTCGATATTGTCAGACTGAGCGGAGTCGAAGTCCGTACTATACACTTCAATATCATCTTCACCAACCGAGTTAGCCGGGTAAATTCCTATCACGGCTCTTGCCTCCAGCCATTTTTCGTCAATTATTTTTTTGAGCATATCCTGTGCATCATTAAATAATTTGGTGGCTTCCACACCGCGGGTAGGGTCTTTTAAAATTTTGGGGTAAGACCCTTTCATTTCCCATGAGATAAAGAAGGGCGTCCAGTCAATGTACTCCGCTATTTCTTTAAGGTCATAATTAGTAAATACTTTCGTTCCCGTGAAAACAGGCTTTTGAATATCTGTTTTATTCCAATCTATCGGGAATTTATTTTGTCGTGCTTCTGCCAGTGTTAAATATTTATTTTGTGATTGTGCGTTTTTATTTTGTTCGCGAACCCGATCATAATCTTTATTAACATCCAGCATAAACGCCTCGCGCAGCTCATTTGAAATTAGACTGCTGGCAACAGGAACCGATTTACTGGCATCGTTTACATGTACCACAGGGCCCGAATAATTTTGCGCAATCTTAACAGCCGTATGCACTTTTGAAGTGGTGGCGCCCCCAATTAATAAAGGCAGTTTAAAATTAAGACGCTCCATCTCCTTAGCTACATGAACCATTTCATCAAGCGACGGTGTTATTAATCCGCTTAAGCCGATCACATCTACATTATGTTTTTTTGCTTCTTCTAAAATTTTATCGCAGGAAACCATTACACCAAGGTCAATGATCTCATAGTTGTTGCAGGCTAACACAACCCCTACAATGTTTTTGCCGATATCGTGTACGTCGCCTTTTACGGTGGCCATTAAAATTTTACCGGCGTTGGTTCTGCCGTCTCCTACAATACCTGCCAGCCTGTTCGCTTCCTTTTCAGCTTGTAAATAGGGTTCTAAATAAGCTACCGCTTTTTTCATTACGCGGGCACTCTTTACAACCTGCGGCAAAAACATTTTTCCGCTCCCAAAAAGATCGCCTACTACGTTCATGCCGTCCATTAAAGGACCTTCAATCACATGTAATGGCCTTCCTAGTTTTAATCGGGCTTCTTCTGTATCTACATCAATATATTCTACCAACCCTTTTACTAAGGCATGGCTCAAACGCTCTTCCACCGTACCTTTTCGCCATTGCTCGTCTTTTTCGGTTTTTTCTTTGGTAATGCCTTTCAATGATTCGGCATGTTCTACCAACCGTTCAGTCGCATCATCACGGCGGTTTAATAAAACGTCTTCTACCAGCTCCAGTAATGTTTTCTCAATATCATCGTATACCTGTAACTGTGCCGGGTTTACAATTCCCATATCCATTCCGTTTTTTACGGCATGGTATAAAAATGCCCCGTGTATGGCTTCACGCACGTGGTCGTTCCCTCTAAATGAGAAAGAAACATTACTCACGCCACCGCTTACTTTAGCATACGGTAAATTTTCTTTGATCCATTTGGTAGAATTAAAAAAGTCCAACGCGTTTAAGCGATGCTCCTCCATGCCCGTTGCCACAGGAAAAATGTTAGGATCAAAAATAATATCCTGCGCCGGGAAATGAACTTTGTCCACTAAAATATCATACGCGCGGCGGCAAATTTCTTTACGTCGTTCCAGCGTATCCGCTTGTCCCACCTCGTCAAACGCCATTACAATAACGGCTGCACCGTATTGTTTTATTTTATGCGCCTGTTCTATAAATTTTTCTTCTCCTTCTTTTAAAGAAATGGAATTGACAATAGCTTTTCCCTGAACGCATTTTAAACCGGCTTCTATGACGCTCCATTTGGAGGAGTCGATCATAATGGGAACACGTGAAATATCGGGCTCCGAGGCAATTAAATTTAAGAAGGTGGTCATAGCCTGTTCACTGTCCAACATCCCTTCATCCATATTTACATCTATTACCTGCGCACCGCCGTCTACCTGATCTTTTGCAATAGACAACGATTCTTCATAATTGCCTTCTTTAATTAAGCGAAGGAATTTTTTAGAACCTGTAACATTGGTTCGTTCACCTACGTTCATGAAATTACTTTCAGGCGTTAAGGTAAAAGGTTCCAAGCCGCTCAGGTGCATTAAGGTATCGGGCTTTGGTTTTTTACGAGGCTTGGCTTCCTTAGCTAACTCGGCAATACGCTTAATATGCGCCGGTGTTGTACCGCAGCAACCGCCCACAATATTTAAAAATCCCGCTCTTAAAAAATCTTCTATCTGGTGGCCCATCTCATGCGCATCCTGGTCGTATTCGCCAAACTGGTTAGGTAAACCGGCGTTAGGATAAGCGCTCACGTAGAAAGGCGCTTTCGCGGAAAGCTCTTCCAAATAAGGTCGCATATCTTTTGCACCCAAGGCACAATTTAAACCCACACTTAATAAGTCGACGTGCGATACGGAATTTAAAAAGGCTTCCGTCGTTTGGCCGGAAAGTGTTCGCCCGCTGGCGTCGGTAATAGTACCCGAAACCATCACCGGCATTTTTTTATTTATTTTTTCCGCATAATTCTGTATGGCGTACAATGCGGCCTTGGCATTCAGTGTATCAAAAATCGTTTCAATTAACAACAGGTCTGCTCCCCCGTCTATTAAGCCGCGAACCTGCTCAGTATAGGCTTCTACCAATTCATCAAAAGTAATGGCGCGAAAACCGGGATCATTAACATTGGGCGATAAGGATAAGGTACGGTTGGTTGGCCCTATGGCTCCTGCTACAAACTTTGGTATAGAGGCAAATTCGGGAAACTCTGTTTTAAATTCAACGATCGCTTCCTTCGCAATTTTAGCGGATTCATAATTCAGCTCATACACAAACTCCTGCATATCATAATCAGCCATCGCAATGGAGGTATCGCTGAACGTATTGGTTTCAATGATATCAGCGCCGGCCTTTAAATATTCTTTATGGATGGTTTTAATGATCTGCGGTTGCGTAATAGACAATAGGTCATTGTTCCCTTGCAGGTCTTTATGCCAATCGGCAAAACGTTTTCCCCTGAAATCTTTTTCCGTTAACTTGTATTGCTGGATCATGGAGCCCATAGCACCGTCGATCACTAATATTCTTTTTTCTAATTCTTCCTGTATAGTATGCATATATATCTAAATAAAAAAATCTCTTCTGCCGGTTGCAGAAGAGATTTATAGGGTGTTTATTATAATTATAAAATCTGATCTACTTATTTTTCTCCGGCTAACCGGGACGAATTCCCACCTTCTTTTAGAATTAAGACTTAAGATTTGAGAAGTGAGATAACTAATCTTACTTCTTAGGTCTTTTATCTTTCTTCTTAAGGGTTGGTAAAGCTTCATTGGGCGTATCCCTCTGCTTTTCTTAATAAGTGTGTTAAAGAACGAGGCACAAAGATATAACATTTTATGTAATTTTATAGGATAATAGTAGTATCGAAATTATTAACATTTTAAACCGGTTTATGAAAAAACTTAGTATATTATTTTGCTTATCCTGTTGTATACTTATTAAGGCACAAACTCCGGTAAATGTTGTTAAGGATAACATGAAAGCCCAGCAAAAGTTTTGGAATGAAGGAAATGTGAGGCAATTTATGAGCTATTATTGGAACAACGACAGCCTTAAATTTATAGGCAGCAAAGGCATTACTTACGGTTGGCAAAAAACATTGGATAATTATTTAAAAGGTTATCCTACAAAAGAGGCGATGGGCATTTTGACGTTCGCTATTATTGAGTGCACACCATTATCCGAATCGAGCATATATGTGATCGGTAAATGGGACCTGAAAAAAGAGAAAGCGGCCGGGGGATATTTTACATTACTCTGGAAAAAGATAGATAACAGGTGGGTAATTGTGGCAGACCATACGAGTTAAGAGAGATTGGGGATTGAGAATGGAAAGTATTAAATAAATAACATGGGCTTAGAGTTAGGATTATATAAGCACTACAAAGGCAATACTTACGAAGTGATTGGTGTGGCGAAGCACAGTGAAACATTAGAACCCATGGTTGTTTATAAAGCAAGCTATCAACCGGAGGGAGAAAACCTATGGGTGCGGCCGCTGGCAATGTTTACGGAGATGATCATAATTGATGGAATAGAGAAAAAACGGTTTAAGAAAATAGATTGATTCCTAATCTTTTAAATTAGTTGATGTTGTAAACGATGGCGGTTATTCGGATTCGCTGATAGGTTGCTCCTACGGAGCTGATTCATTAAACTTTAATACCGGCTATAAACAGAGCTGCTCCTATGGAGCGCCTCATTATGATAACCGGGTTATTGTTATAAAACAAATTATATGTAAATAAGTAATATTATATCAGGTTAACCTATTTCCCTTAACCTCGTAGAGGTGCTCTGTTTGTAATGTTGCTGCGATACCCGAACATTAACTCCGTAGGAGTGACCTAATATAAGTCTGCATTATTACAATACATTTTAAATTAGTTTAATGTTCTAAACTTTCTTAATTCCTTAAATACCCGGAACAAATTTATAACCAACGCCCCGTATGGAATGAAAGTGAATGGGTTCTTTCGGATTTACTTCAAACCATTTTCTGAAATTTAAAATAAAATTATCGATCGTTCTCGACGACGGACTTTCCTCTTTTGTCCAAAGCTTTTCTAAAATCTCATCTCGTGATACCACGTTATTGGCATTGTCTACCAACAGCCTTAGTAAGGCTATTTCCCGTTTAGAAATTGTTTCCGTAACTCCTGAAATAGGTTTAACTTCGAACGTAGCAAAATTTATTTCGCAATTCCCGAAGTTAAATACATCACTCCCCATGCTATTTTTGTTGCGTTTTAAAACAATATTTATTCTTAATAAAAGCTCTTCAAGGTCAAACGGTTTTGTAATATAATCGTCGGCACCCAGTTTTAATCCTTCAATTTTATCCTTTACGTCATTTTTAGCCGTTAAAAAAATAACCGGTATGTGCATTGCCCGGTCTTTTAATTCTTTATAAATCTCGGGTCCGCTTAAGCCCGGAAGCATAATATCCAATAAAATAAGATCGGGAGAAAAGGTTTTAATATAAGAGATCGCATTTAGGCCGGTTGAGAGCGTATCGACCCGGTATCCCTCCAATTCTAAATTGAGCTTCAGCGTTTCCTGTAAAGCCGGTTCATCTTCAATTATCAGCACTTTAGATATCATTCGCTCAAAATTATCTATTTTTTACCTCAAAAAGCAATCTTGGTATTGAATTTGTCTAATTAATAACGTAA
>JBBRHI010000128.1:0-7407 GCA_038222995.1 Bacteroidia bacterium
AACAAAAGAACAACAGCAACATTTATTTGAAGCTGTAATGGAAGATGTAGCTGATATTCCCGTAAAAGGTACAAGAATGGCCTATCTTAAGAACAGCCCCTATTTTAATGCTTTACAGGTAAAATTTAATTACGCCGTTACCTGCCATAAAGCACAGGGCGGACAATGGCCTTGCGTATTTATTGACCAGGGATATTTAACAAAAGAAATGTTGAATGTTGAATTTATAAGATGGTTGTATACAGCTTTTACAAGGGCCACAGAAAAAGTGTATTTAATGAATTTTTCGGATGATTTTTTCGAAGAAGGTTTAACTGCAAGGGACGTAGAGTAACACTACGAGTAACAGGAGTTGTTAAATTGTATCTGCTTAGAATTTATAGCCCCGATTGCAGCGGCATCCTTTTTGACTTTTTTCAAGTTCAAAAAGATAGAGCGAAAAGCGGGAAAAAGCTCCAAATATTGTGAATATAATAAATTCAAATTGTTTATATTCGCATGATAAAATTTGAAATTTCAGAATGACGACTCTTACAAAAAAAATTCAAATGGTTGACCTTAAAGGTCAATACGAAAAAATAAAAGCAGAAGTTGATGCCGGCATACAAGATGTAATTGATACTACCGCTTTTATTAACGGGCCCGCAGTAAAAGAATTCCAGGCAGACCTCGAAAAATACCTGAATGTAACCCACGTAATTCCATGCGCTAACGGCACAGATGCGTTACAGATAGCGATGATGGCTTTAGATCTTAAACCGGGCGATGAAGTAATTACGGCGAGCTTCACCTATGTTGCTACCGCGGAAGTTATTGGCTTACTAGGGTTAACCCCTGTTTTAGTAGATGTTTATGATGATACATTTGATATTGATATTGAAGCGATTGAAAAAGCCATTACTCCAAAAACAAAAGCCATTGTGCCGGTTCATTTATTCGGACAATGTGCAGATATGGAACGCATTATGGCTTTGGCAAAAAAACACAACTTATATGTGATTGAGGATGTAGCGCAGGCTATAGGCGCTGACTATACGTTTTCGGACGGTAAAAAAGTAAAAGCAGGAACTATCGGGACCATAGGATGCACTTCCTTTTTTCCGAGTAAAAATTTAGGCTGTTATGGTGACGGCGGCGCCATTTATACGAATGACGATCACTTGGCAAAGAAATTGCGTATGGTGGCTCACCACGGGCAAAGTGTGCAATATGTGCATGACGTACTGGGTGTAAATTCGCGTTTAGATACGATACAGGCGGTTGTATTAAAAGCAAAGTTAAAGCATTTGGATGAATATGCTTCAGCGAGAAGGAAGGCCGCAGACCATTATGACAAAGCATTAGCCAACCACCCGAAATTAAAAACTCCGGTAAGGGCGAAAAACTCTACTCATGTATTTCATCAATACACTTTGCAGTTAACAGGTGTTGACAGAACGAAGTTAAGAGAACAACTAACGGAGCGCGGCATACCTGCCATGATCTATTATCCTATTCCGTTACATGAACAAAATGCCTACAAAAGCGATCGTTTTAAAAAAGGCGATTTCCCTGTAACAGAGAAGCTATGCGCAAGTGTTCTATCTTTACCTATGCATACAGAAATGGATGAGGAAACGCTGAAATACATTACAGACAATTTAATTGAATTAGTAGGCTAATAAAAAAGTAAAGAATAAATAATTTATGAAAGTAACGATTATAGGAACGGGATACGTAGGTTTAGTTACGGGAACCTGCTTTAGTGAAGTAGGTGTAGATGTTACCTGTGTGGACATCGATCAAAAAAAAATTGATAATTTAAATAAAGGTGTTTTACCTATATACGAGCCCGGGTTAGATGAAATGGTAAACCGTAATGTTCAAAAAAAACGGTTACATTTTTCTACTTCCATTAAAGAAAGTATTGAAGGAGCTGAAGTGATTTTTATTGCCGTAGGAACCCCGCCTGACGAAGACGGATCGGCTGACCTGAAATATGTGCTGACTGTAGCCGCGGGCATTGGAGAGCACATGCAACAACCGTTAGTAGTTGTTACAAAAAGCACTGTGCCGGTAAGCACAGCAGAAAAAGTACGGAAAGCATTACAGGAACAGCTTGATAAACGCGGTTCAAAACTGGATTTTTACGTAGCATCGAACCCTGAATTTTTAAAAGAAGGCGCCGCTATTGAAGATTTTATGAAACCCGACAGGATAGTGGTTGGCGTAGACAGACCCGAAGCGGAAGAACTGATGCGTAAATTGTATAAACCATTTTTAATGAATGGGCATCCTATTTATTTTATGGATATTCCTTCTGCAGAAATGACCAAATATGCCGCAAATGCTATGCTTGCTACCAAGATAAGCTTTATGAATGATATTGCTAACCTGTGTGAAATTATGGGTGCCGATGTAAACATGGTTCGTAAAGGAATTGGCAGTGATGCTCGGATAGGCACTAAATTCATTTACCCCGGAGTTGGCTATGGCGGAAGCTGTTTTCCTAAAGATGTAAAAGCATTGATAAAAACGGCTAAAGAAAATAAATACGATATGCGTATTTTAAATGCAGTAGAAGAGGTAAATGAAAGCCAAAAAGAAGTGCTGTTCGCAAAAGTAAAAACGCATTTTAAGGGAGACCTGAAAGGGAAAAAATTCGCCTTATGGGGCTTATCCTTTAAACCTAAAACGGATGATATGCGTGAAGCACCATCGTTGGTTATTATAGATAAGCTATTAAAAGCGGGTGCTGAAGTAATTGCTTATGACCCTGTAGCGATGCATGAAGCAGAGCGGATGATCGGTAAAACAATTACCTATGCTGCCGATATGTATGATACTTTGAATAATGCAGACGGATTATTAATTGTAACAGAGTGGCCTGAATTCAGGGTACCTGATTTTGATGAAATTGATAAACGCCTAAAACAAAAAGTAATATTTGACGGTCGAAATATTTTTGACCACCTTGACATGAAAAAATTAAATTATGCGTATTACTGCATAGGAATAAATACTAACTCGTAAATTATACCGTATGATCTTGATTTCTAAAAAGAACCCAAGAAATATACGTTAAGAAAAATACTATGCAAAAAAGAATTTTAATTACAGGGGCTGCGGGCTTTTTAGGATCTCATTTATGTGACCGCTTTATTAAAGAAGGTATGCAGGTTGTAGCTATGGACAACTTGATTACCGGCGATCTTAAAAACATTGAACATTTATTCAAATTGCCTCAATTTGAATTTTATCATCATGATGTAAGTAAGTTTATTCATGTGCCCGGAAATATTGATTACATTTTGCATTTTGCATCTCCTGCCAGCCCTATTGATTATTTAAAAATTCCTATTCAAACGTTAAAGGTATCTTCCTTAGGCACGCATAACGTTTTAGGCCTTGCCCGTGTAAAAAAAGCAAGAGTACTGGTTGCCTCAACGAGTGAAGTATACGGCGATCCATTTGTGCATCCGCAAACAGAGGAATATTGGGGAAATGTAAACCCTGTTGGTCCCCGCGGTTGTTATGATGAAGCTAAACGTTTTATGGAGGCTTTAACTATGGCTTACCACGATACTCATAACTTGGAAACACGCATCATCCGAATTTTTAATACTTACGGGCCCAGGATGCGGCTGAATGACGGGCGTGTGCTGCCGGCATTTATAGGCCAGGCTCTACGCGGCGAGGATTTGACCATGTTTGGTGACGGAAGCCAGACAAGAAGTTTTTGTTTTGTAGATGATTTGGTTGAAGGCATTTACAGATTGCTAATGAGCGACTATCACCTACCTGTAAATATTGGCAACCCGGATGAAATAACCATTAAAGATTTTGCGGAAGAGATCTTAAAATTAACAGGATCCAATCAAAAATTAATTTCGTTGCCATTACCTAAGGATGATCCTAAGCAACGCCGACCGGATATTACGAAAGCAAGAGCTATATTAGGCTGGGAACCGAAGATTAACCGTGCAGAAGGATTAAAAATAACCTACAATTATTTCAAAACATTAAGTACTGAAGAACTAAACAAAACAGAACATAGAAATTTGGAAACCCTTAATAAATAGGCTAAATACTAATGCTACGCATTTTTCTATTGTTATTTTTGCTCTGTGACATAACCTTAAGGTCGCAGGATCTTTACTTTTTAGATAATAACTATTATACTTGGCCTGATAACATTAAAGTTTTCGACGCAATTCCAAACTCATTTAAAAATGACGATGCCGTTATTTTAAAAGATGATATTGAGTTAAATTTTCCGGAAAGGTATATTAAACGAAGACAGTCTGTAAAAATACTGAATGAAACAGCACTAAGCTATTTTAGCTCTGTTACACTCCCACAAAATTTTGATATTACAAAAGTCAATAATTCTATTTATAAGCAAGGAAGATTTTGTAAACGCTCTATACCCAATATACATAAATATAAAATAAAATATTTTGCGGTAAGGATCATAAGAAATAAGATCATTACTGAACTGCCGGTAAATGTTGCTACTAATAAAGTATACTGGGTAGAAAAAGGCGGAGAAAGAACTCCTGATTACGAATTTGTATTCAGCTTTGATAATTTGGAAGTGAATGACATTGTTGAATACAGCTATAAAGCAGAAATAGATAACCCTTACGATACTGAACAATTTTATGTGAATGACTATTTCCCTAAATTAAAAGCAGAGTTAAGCATAGCCATAGCTGCAGAAGGCGATGTGAGAGGATTAAACCTCGTTTTAAATAATAATATTGATTCTACTATGTATATTAAACATGTAGTTAAAGGCAACAAATACACTTACCTGAATTACATTTATAAATTTAAAAACTTAGAGGCAGTCAAATATTCTCAAAATGTAGTAGCAGGAAAAACACTTCCTCATATATCAGCCAGCGGATATACACTTAAGAAAAACTATTACAGTTCAACCATGCAAAGCACCAAGTATATATACTCGGGCAAATATACGTGGTTTACGATACCGGATTCTTTATATTTTAAAACGAAAGTGTATGATAAATACGGAAGCAACATGAGGCAATTTATTTCTACATTCCCCGAAAACAAACCGGACAGTAATAAAACAGTATTTTTTTCGCAATTTGTTGATAGCATTAACACCTTTAAATACTTGCCTGCAGAACAAATGCATTACGGTGCCGAGGATCAGTATTCTGTTAGCTCGGCTGAACGGCTTTTAAAAAGGCAGTTAGTAGAAGAATTTATCTGGGATACTTACAATAATATTTTGTTTGAGAAAAATATATTTTATTATACCGCCAATGTTCAGGATCGCAGGTTTGGTTACCATTCAACGAAATACAGATCGCATGAGGCGTATGAAGCTGAGTTTATTGCACTACCTGTTGGCAAATCACATCTGTTTTATATACCAAGATATAAGGGACTTAAATATTTACCGGATGAGCTTCCATTTTATTATGAGGGAACATACTGCGCGTTGACTCCTAAAAATACAAGTGCCGTTAAATACAGACAAGGATTAAATGACCTTGTTTTTATTAAAACACCGCTAAGCACTTATAATGAAAATGTAAGAACGGAGAATGCCGTATTTAAAGTAAACGTAGATTCCATGCTTATTCGCGCTACTATAAAGGAGAATTTAAAAGGACAATTTTCAACTATTTTAAGGCCTTATTACAACAACGACTTTATTGATTCAACAATTATTTCAGGTTATTTTAAGAAGTGCATTGAAAAACCAAACTCAACAAATCAATCCATTGAATTAATGTCGCAATCAAAAACGTTTCCTTTCAAAACAACCTTCAATTGCAAAGAAACTATTCGTATTCAAAAAGACAGTATTGATCTCTTAAACTGGTTCTCATTTATCTTTGCTAAAGATTTATTTAACAAACCCTTAACACAGGACTATTATGTTGATTTTACATTTACCGATACTTATAACTTTATACTCGAATTTAATAAACCCGTAACCATTGCTAATACAGATAGCTTCAGTAAAACATTAAGCAACGATATCTTTGAGATCAGTTCTTCTATCACCAAACAGAGTGATAACACGTATTTATTAAGCCTTACTACAAAAGTGAAACAATACATAATACCGGCACAAAAGTTTAATAACTTAACAGAATATGTTGATCTGCTAAATGAATTAAATTCAACAAAATTAAAATTAAGCTATTGATAAGACATTATAATATCACCGTAAAAGGAAAAGTACAAAGAGTATCATACCGGTTTTGTGCGCATGCACAAGCCATGAAATGTAACCTAACGGGTTACGTGCGAAACCTTTATACAGGTGACGTGTTTATTGAGGTAGAAGGCGAAGAGGATGATATTAATAAATTAATTGATTGGTGCTATGTCGGCTCCCCTCTATCTGAAGTTAAGGAAGTAAATGCCGTAGAGGGTGAGCTAAGGAATTTTGAAACGTTTGAAATAAAGAAATAATTTAGTTAAGTATTATTTTAATATCCCCGGCATCAACCATTTTTATTTCAGAATCCCGGTTAAGTATCATTCTAAGCTCATTTTTTAAACAACTGAATTATTTTCCGTAAAGGCTTTAAATACAAGGTATAAAAATATGGCTTTAATCCATTGATCTTCCAGGCTTTTCGGTCTTCTGCATTTGCCCTGATCCGATTTTTTAAAGTCACATTACTTTTCCCTCCTACCCTCATATTGATAATAAATTCGGGTAAGTAAGCCAATTTAATACGATGCCCGTGAATGAACCTAAGCATTAATTCATAATCGGCAGCTGATACTAAATTTAAATTAAAACTCCCAAACGATTCGTAGCAGGCCCGTTTAGCAAAAAAGGTTGGATGAGGCGGCATCCAGCCGTTTAAAAACATACCGTGTTTATAATTTCCCGATTTCCACTTTCTGAAAATCCGGTTTGTATCTTGTTTATCTACATAATATAAATCGGCGTAAGCGGCATCTGCTTGGTTTTCAGAAATGGTTTTTACAATTTTTTCGATCACGAATTCATCACTGTAAAAATCATCACTGTGCAAAATCCCTATAACATCGCCGGTTGCCATAGCAATGCCTTTGTTCAGAGCATCATACAAACCAGAATCTTTCTCAGAAATAGTTTTTGCAATATTACTTTTATAAGAATCAATGATAGAAAGTGTTTTATCGGTTGATAGTCCGTCAACAATAATGTATTCAATATCTTTATAAGTTTGACCGATAACAGATTGTATAGTATCTGCAAGGGTAGCTTCGCTGTTATAGGTGATAGTTATAATAGAAACTTTCAACGTAAATTATTGAGTTAGGGTATGAGCAAAATAAATCAATGACCGGAAGTTAAAATCAATGCGATCGTCTTTTTTAGGTTCACTGTTTATATAAACAGTTTTCATGCCTGCGTTTCTTCCAAACTCCATGTCACTTAAA
>JBBRHI010000129.1:0-7393 GCA_038222995.1 Bacteroidia bacterium
CCGGTGCCATTCATGCCTCAGGGCCATTAGCGATGGTTGTAGCAGGCATTATGATCGGTAACAAAGGAAAAAAACACGCTATGTCTGATATTACCAACGATTACGTGGATAAGTTTTGGGAGCTGGTGGATGAGATATGCAATACGATCTTATTTGTACTGATCGGGCTCCAGGTATTTATTGTTCCTCTTAATTTTACGTATGTTTTTATAGGTTGTATTTTCGTAGTATTATCACTGGCTGTTCGCTTTATTTCGCTGGTTCCTTCTTATATTTTGTTTAACAGGAAAGAGAAAAACGCTTTGCTGAATTTATCTGTGCTTACATGGGGTGGCTTGCGTGGCGGCATTTCCGTCGCCTTGGCTTTAACGCTTTCAAAAATGAACCGATATGGCGATATGTTTTTGGTAATCACATTCTGCATCGTTGTATTTTCAATATTGGTGCAAGGGCTTACCGTAAATAAACTATTGGCAAAATATCCTGAAGAAAAATAATGTGATTGCTTATATTACATTAAAGCCTAAAGTTTTCTCCGTGTGTGGATGCGTAATGATCAAGCAGGTCTTTTAAAGATTTATAATAATCCGTTAGTTTTGCCAAGGTTACCTCGGGCTTTGCAAGGTCAGGTATAGTTATCGGCATTTCAGAAATATACTTTAAAAGTTCGGGATACTTTTCACTAATTTCAGCTGTAACAGCATTTATTTTTTTGTTGATCTCGTCCATCTTATATATTATTTAATTGCCCTCTATGGGGCAATGGGTACACATGTTTTTGTATTGTATTCTACCTTTTTGTTGTCTGTAAAGCCGTACACTGTGCTATATTACTGTAAACGCTGTAAAAATCATGCCTGTATAGTTGTACGCTTTTAAACGGCATGCGGTTTGAAAAACAAAACATCAGTAATGTCATTCTCTTTCAGCGAACAGATATTACAAATTCTATTATTCATTTAAATTTAATACTATGAAAAATCAAAATTCACAACTCATTTCAGTGCTTGCCGAATGTGCAGATGCATGCAACAATTGTTCAACTGCATGTTTGGAAGAAAAAGATATTCAAAAAATGGCAGCCTGTATAAAACTTGATATGGATTGTGCGCAGTTTTGCGCAGTTACAGCAGCATTTATCAGCCGAGGTTCCGACCATGCGAAACACCTTTTGAAAGAATGTGCAGAAATCTGTCGCAAATGCGCAGAGGAATGTGGCAAGCACTCAGATATGGATCATTGTAAAGTTTGTGCAGAAGCTTGTCGCAAATGTGCTGAAGCATGTGGTAAGATGTAAGTATGGTAAGAGTTAATCAGGTTTTTTTTCTGCAGCTTCTTTGTTTTTTTTATCAATTTTCTCTTGTTTCTTCTTCTCGTCTTTTAATTCTTCTTTTTTAATTTTTTCTTTTTTATCTTCTAATTCTTTATTGGCTTTTTGCTTTTCAGCTTCTTTATTAGCTACTTCTTCTTTAGCTTTTCGCAAATCTTCAGCTTTATTATCTGTTTTATCTTGGGCTTTTCTTAAATCATTTGCTTTATCATCCGTTTTATTTTGAGATTTTTGCACGTTTTCTTCTTTAGCATTTGCTTTTTCTTGCGCTTTTTTTACATCCTCATCTTTATTTTCAACTTTTTTTTCGGCTTTACTTATTTCTTTATTTCGCTTTTCAGTTTTTTTATCATCTTCTTTTTTTTGTTTTTCGATTTTTTGGTTAATCTCTAACTTTATTGCAGTAGAATCAATAACTGTTTGGGAAAAAGAACGGGTTGATACTATTAATACGAAGGTAATTAAAATCAGGTGTTTCATTGGTTACTTTTTAAATCGTGAAACTATTTTCACAACAATCAAATGTAGCGTTAATCTATTAAAATCACGTTACATAAACATATAATATATATCCGTACAAGATAATACCCGTATGAAATAGCATACGGGGAAGTTAATTTTAACTTATTTTCACAAAACAACCCTTGTTGATATTTCGCAGCAGAAAAAAAAGATATTTCACACTCCTTTATTAAAAGGGATTGTAGAGTTAATTTTTAAGGATAGATACTACAAAAAAAAGCGAATCATAATGATTCACTTTTTTTATCAGGTTCATTGAACGTATTTAAAGGATAGATCTCATCCATTTTGGCCATAATATTAATTTCTGTTTTTTCTTTCTTAATACCTTGTCTTAAAAAAGCAAACAGGGTCATGTAAAGATTTGCGACCCATACCAGTGCGAAGCCGGCTAAAATATAGCCTCTCCAGTCATTAATCAATAATTTAAAGTCGGTTAAAAAAAGTAGCAGTACGGTTACATAATGGCTGAAGCAATATTCGCAGGTAAACAGGTAAAAAAACTTACGCTTTAACATCGTTTTTCCTTCTTTACTGCATGTAACACAAAATTCGCGCGGTTCCTTGAATATTTCTTCGTTTGTGACTGTCCAGGCTATACAGGCAATAGGTATGGCCAGTAAAAAGAGCCAGGCTATTTGAGTTTGAATAGACATGTGTTATTAGTGTTAACTATTGTAGATTTAATCAAAATAAATACCGGGGGCATTTAATCACATAGGTACGTAAAAAAACAGATAAGGCATAAATTATATATTACATTGAATGAGTCGAATTGATAAAAGCTCACCACTGATCGGTTTTTGATCCGGTTAATCCATGTCATCTGTGTTCTGTTTTTTATCACTCCACCGGTTTACCGGTTCGGTAAGCAGTGCCTTTAAACTGCGCCACTAATTTACCTTCTGCATTGGTCGTACGAATATCATACAGCCCTGTTTTGTTTCCTAAATGCAGTTCTTTGGCTTCTACATACAACACATCGCCTTCTTTGGCAGGTTGTGTAAACGTAATGGAAACATCGAGTGCCACCGTAATAATACCGTGCGAATTGCAAGCAAAGGCGAAAGCGGAATCGGAGGCAGAAAAAATAATACCGCCGTGTATGTTCTCAAAACCATTGAGCATTTCGCGCTTCACCGTAAAGTGCAGTTTGCAATAGCCAAGCTCAATGGCGTCAATTTCTAAACCCAACCATTTGGTAAATTCATCGCGCGCGGTCATGATAGTTAAAACTTCTTTCGGGGTCATCTGTTCTAATTATTAATGTAAGGTTTCATTTCCTCTTCAATTCCTTTTCGCAACTCTACTAATTTAATGGCATAATCACGCATGGCAATTTCTCTTTCTGTGTGGGGAACAAACACCGGAACTTCTTTTGGCCGGTTATCCTCATCGAGGGCCACAAATACAATAATACAATGCGTGTTCTTGGTGAATTTATCTTTACCTACCGGTTTAGAGAACGCATCTACTGCAATGTGCATACTTGTTTTGCCTGTATAAATAATGCGGGCTTCTAGCTTTACCAAATGACCGATGTGCACCGGGTTAAAAAAACGAATGCCGCCTACATACACCGTTACACAATACGATTCGCTCCATTGCACGGCACAGGCGTAAGCAGCTTGGTCTATCCATTTCATCATGGTGCCGCCATGTACTTTCCCTCCAAAGTTTACATCCGAAGGCTCACTTAAGAATTGAAGATTGATGTGATTTTTTTGTTCCTGTTTCATGCGGATATGTTTTCGGTAAATGTATAAACTATTATTAATCCGTGATTATATGCATGGCTTTTTGTAAATTTATTGGGTAAATCATTAACCTCATACACATGAAACTTTCAAATAATACTATATTAATTACGGGCGGCGCAACAGGCATAGGCTTAGGCTTTACGGAACGGTTCATTAAAGAAAATAATACCGTTATTATTTGCGGCAGGCGAGCGGATGCCTTGAAAGAAGTATCCGATAAATTCCCTTCGGTGGTTACTAAAGTGTGTGATCTTGCACTGTCCGCAGACAGGGAAGCTCTGTTTACGTGGATCTCAAAAGAGCATCCCGGTTTAAACGTATTAGTAAATAATGCCGGTATGCAAAACTGGATGTCGGTTACCGACGCTGATTTTTTTGAGCGAGCTAAACAGGAGATCGCTATTAATATTGAAGCGCCCCTTCATTTAACATCGCTCTTTATTAAATTGAAGTCATTAACAACGATTCTGAATGTTACGTCGGGCTTATCATTTGTTCCTCTCACAAAGGTGCCGGTGTATTCTGCCACCAAAGCATTTTTTCATTCGTTCACGCTTTCTTTGCGACAACTCACCAAAGAAAAAAATATTGAAGTGATCGAAGTAATTCCTCCCGCCCTTAATACCGACCTTGGGGGCAAAGGCTTACATGATGCCGCACCGCCTGTAAGCGATTTTATGGAATCGATCTTTGAACAATTAAAGCAAGGAAAAACTGAATTATCGTTTGGCTTCAGTGAAGCTATGGTAAAGGCAGGGCCTGAGGATTTGAAAAATGCTTTTACAAGAATGAACGGGTAAGATCCGGTATTGCGAGCGCAGTGAAGCCTATCATACATAATTATAAATCTGCTTCTCTGCGATTGAATGATTAAATATGTCGTTATCGCCTCTCCTAATGTCGTATTTATACCTTTAAACTATTTATAAATCACTTACTTTTATAACACACTCACTAAACTATAACGATGCAAAAAATAACCCCATTCCTGTGGTTCAACAACCGGGCCGAAGAAGCGATGAATTTTTATACTTCTGTTTTCAAAGACTCTAAAGTTGTTTCTGTACAACGCATGGGTGACAAGGTATTTGGCGGTACCTTTAAAATTGAAGATCAAACCTTTTATGTGTTGAACGGTGGCCCGATGTATGAATTTACGCCTGCTATTTCTTTATTTGTAAATTGTGAAACTCAACAAGAGGTAGATGAGTTGTGGGAGAAGCTTTCAGAAAAAGGAGAGAAAAGCCGTTGCGGTTGGTTAAAGGATCAATTTGGGTTATCGTGGCAAATTATTCCGAGTGCTTTAGGGAAATTAATGGGAGATCCCGATCGTGAAAAATCAGGAAGGGTCATGCAGGCGATGATGAAAATGGATAAGATCATTATTAAAGACCTGGAAGACGCTTATAATAATAAGTAGGTATTTTCTAATCTTTTATAAGCTTATATGTTTTGGAGTAATTTCCCGAACTAAGCTTTAAAAAGTACATTCCGTTGGCAAGGCTCTCAATATTTAATTGAATAACCGATTGGCCAATGGAAGCTGTATTAGAGATTATAGTTCCTATAGCATCCATAAGCTCAACTGTGCCTTTAGTTTGCATTTCATACGGAATTTGAACGTTAATAATGTATTTTGCCGGGTTAGGGAAAATACGATTTATGTTATCCTGCATAACGGCTTCATCTATTCCTATGGTTATAGCATCTGTACCGCCTAACGAATCAGTGCCGTCAATGATCAACGAGGTACAATATTCATTGTTAGCCTCAAAAATATTTCCATAATTATTTACTTGTCCATACCCGGTTATGTAAGTTGTTCCTGACCCTTCATATGACATATTCCCGGAATTGTAAAAAATATGAGGATTACTTGTTGTCATTAAAGTAATGGTTTCATACATAGTTGATCTTAACGGATTACTTTGAATGTGATGTGAAAAACACGAAGCCCCGTAGGCTTTATAAAAATGTAAATTACTCGTCATGCCATATTTAAAAATATGATACATTCCTAAATAGGTTTCTTTATAAAGCTGATTATTGTAACCTTTATTATAAATAGAGTCTTGATCAAAAATAGTATTGGAAGGTTGAACAGTCGACGTTTCTAAAGCATTTATATTACCATAAGGTCTTGTATTATGCCAGGTTAAAATATCGCATCCGCCGGTGCAGGTAGGTCGACTTAAAGTAGGACAGCCGATCTTTTGGTCACGCAGTGTATTTGTTATGACAGTTCCGCTTAAGGAAGAACTTAGTACTGTTTTTATGCCATATAACATATTAGAGCAGTAGTTTGCCGCGTAGGCATTGATGGAAGAATAGTAAAATATAGAACCGACTTTTAATTTAAGGAAATCGAAATAGTTAGGCACTTTTTCTCCATACAATCCGGTTACCGTATAAGAACCTTTATTTTCTATTCCTCTTAATTTATAATAGCGTGTATTACCGAATTTAGCGGGATATTTTATGAGGCCGAATTGTTTGGAAAGAATAATGGTATCGTTTGTGCTCAGTAAAATAGTTTTAACGGAATCGATGTTACCGAATATGTTTTTTTGAGAGACATTTAGAACTTGAGCAATAATTAAATGTGTTGTATTAAATATCCATGAACTGCCTGCAGGGGCAAGGTGTTTAATATAATACGTGCTTGTATCGCTTAACCTGTAATCGGATCCGGAATAAATAATGCGTCGCTGTAAAAATTGCGGTTGATCGGATAGCCAATAAGAGCTGTCTGTGGCGCCCGGCATTTGCCAGAATGATTGGTGACAAGTGTCACATTTTGTAACGATACGGTTTAAGCTGTAAACAAGATCAGTTCCCGAATTAAGAATACTGTCAGCAAATATAACCGAGGTAGTATAAGCCTCGTTTTCTAAAGAATAGTTATAGCGGTAAGCGGGATTAAATACAGCCCAGTTTTGAGCGTGTGTGAAAAACACCTGTAAGCATGCACAAAAAATAAACAGTATTTTTTTCATTTGAATCAGTTAGTAATAAAGATACAAATAAATAAAAAGGAAAATTCATTATCCTTTAATAACCCTGTCTTTAATTTTTTTAGCCGGGTTGCCCTGGTAAACGCTCCACGGTAAAAGGTGGGTAGTGGCAACTGAATTTACGGTCAACACGGTATGGCTTCCTACTTTTACGCCCGGGCAAACCACGCACTGGGCTCCTATCCATGCACCTTCTTCAACAGTAATATTCCCAACAATTAAATCGAACGCTACTTTTCTGTAATGGTGATTGCCGCAAAGCAGCATGGCTCCCTGCGATACGCAGCTGTTATCATTTAATACCACAAGGCCTAAATTATCTATCCATACGCGTTCGCCTATCCATACATAATTGCCAACTTTTAAGCGCCAAGGATATTTAATGTTCACATAAGGCTTAATCACAACACCTTTGCCGATTTTAGCGCCGTATACCCGCAGTAAAAATAACTTAAAAGGAATATTTGGAAACGCAGAATTAAAAAACACCGCGTTCATAATGTACCATGAAATACGCTTCACGGAACTGCCGCCTTTTTTATACCAGTCGTTATTAAACTTCGACAGATCTGTTTTTAATTCCATGTTGCTCGTTAATTAATACTGTCGCACCGGCAAGACGTAATGGCCGGTTGCAATTTAAGGTCGTTAATATAAGTAGTAGTGTCCCTGTCTTCCGCTATCAGCTCATATCTTAAAGAGCGGTCTTTTTTTGGTTGCAGGTAAAAATAGCCGTAAGGCTTTTTATGTACTTCACTCAGGTCGTA
>JBBRHI010000130.1:0-7385 GCA_038222995.1 Bacteroidia bacterium
AGCTGTATCTTCAAGTTCTGCAATTTGTGCGGGCGCATCTGTATCGTTAACTGCAAATACAAACGGTGTAAATATCCTTTGGTCAAACGGAGCTTCCACTGCAGCCACTGTAGTAAGTCCTACCACTACAACTACTTATTCAGTAGGAGTTGCTAACGCATCTTTCTGTACTGCAACTGCCAACGTTATGATAACCGTTAATACATGTGCAGGTATCGAAGAGTTCTCAGGATCTGCGATCAGTGTATATCCTAACCCTAACACAGGTGTTTTAAATATCTCTATAGCTTCTGCTTTAGCAAATAATTCAACTGTTGAAATATATGATGCTATCGGAAAATTAATGATCTCTCAAAATTTAAGCAATGAGCAAAATGCAATTAATACATCGAGCCTTGCAAACGGAGTTTATATTTATAAAATTGTTAATGCTACCAAATCTGTTAAGATCGGAAGAATTGTAAAACAATAAATTACACTTTTAAAAAGGATCCCGTATGGCAACATACGGGATTTTTTTATGCCGCTTAACAAAAGTAGGGATCGGTTGTTATTAATAAAGAGGTAAAAATTAAGTTTAAAATTTAAACCGATTACCTACCTTTATCTGCATTATGATGGAAAACCCGAAAGAATTAATTTTAGAATCTGAACTCGTAAGCAATGAATTAAAAAACATTGCCGAAAAAGTATTTACCGGCGAACGCATTTCTTTTAATGACGGCGTTTATTTATTTGAGCATGCCGGCCTTTCTTATCTTGGTACGTTGGCCAATTATGTAAGAGAAAAAAAGAATAAGAATTTTGTTTACTTCAATCGTAATTTCCATGTAGAGCCTACAAACATATGCGTGTATACATGTTCTTTCTGCGCCTATTCCAGACTTATAAAACAACGTGCCGAAGGTTGGGAACTATCCATTGAGCAAATGTTGGATATCATTAAACAATACGACGGTAAAGAAGTAACAGAGGTTCATATGACCGGGGGCGTCATTCCTAAGCAGGATCTCGAATTTTATACATCCTTATTCAAAGCAATAAAAAAACACCGTCCCGACCTGCACATTAAAGCCTTAACACCGGTTGAGCTGCATTACATTTTTAAAAAAGCAAAAGTAAGCTACGAAGAAGGAATGAAATTGATGAAGGAGGCCGGCTTGGATTCGATGCCAGGCGGCGGCGCTGAAATTTTTGATAGAGAGCTCCGTGATAAAATTGCCGGCGGAAAATGTACAGCCGAAGAATGGCTTTCTATCCATGAAATCTGGCATAATTTAGGTATGAAATCGAATGCTACCATGCTTTACGGCCATATTGAAACCTTTACACACAGGATAGATCATTTAGAGAGATTAAGAAAATTACAAGACAGAACACACGGCTTTAATGCCTTTATTCCTTTAAAATTCAGGAACGGAAATAATGATATGTCGGATGTGCCTGAAGTAAGTGTGATAGAGGATTTAAGGAACTATGCTATAAGCCGGATCTATCTTGATAATTTTGATCATATAAAATCCTATTGGGCAATGATAGGGCGAAGCACGGCACAACTATCTTTAAATTTTGGAGTGGATGATATTGACGGTACCATAGATGATACCACTAAAATTTACAGTATGGCAGGCGCGGAAGAGCAAACGCCTAAGTTAACCACACAGCAGCTGGTTGATTTGATTACACAGGTTAAACGCACGCCGGTTGAAAGAGACACGCTTTATAATATTGTAAAAGACTATTCGGTCAATTAAAAACATGACATGGCGGTTTTTTTGCTGATAGTTTTTTTTATGTGCTTCCCGGTTCCTTTTTTTAGCTATGTGATATTTCCTTGGCTTATGAAACTAAAAGCCCATAAAATTAATCACGAAAAAAACAATTACTTTGCTGTAGACGAATGGCCTCCTGTAACCATTGTGTTCTCCGTATATAATGAAGAAAAAGTAATTCGCCGTAAGCTTGAGTCTATCATTAATTCGGATTACCCTAAAAATAAATTATTTGTGTTAATAGGTTCCGATCATTCATCGGATGCAACTAATGCAATTATTTCGGAATACTTACAATCAAATCCTCATATTAAGCTGATCGAAAAAAAAACGCGATCGGGTAAATTAAAAATCATTAATGAACTTGTAGATCTTACGGCTACTGAACATCTACTGTTTACGGATGCTAATGTGTTTTTTGAACCGCTTACCATAAAAGCGTTAATGTATAATTTAACGGAAAAGGGAGCAGATATGGTGTGTGGAAATATTAAAAAGTTTTCCCCGCGTAACGAAGGAATTTCGGGACAAGAAATATTTTATATGAATTTTGAGAACAGGTTAAAATACCATGAAAGCCTGGTGTATCATTTTGTAGTAGGTGTTGAAGGCGGCTGTTATGCGATCAAAAAAGCAAGTTTTGTAAAAGTACCCGACGGATTTTTAATGGACGATTTCTTTATTACGCTTGATGTTATTTCTAAAAAAGGAAAAGTGCTGTTTGAACCTGAGGCTGTTTGTTACGAGGATGTAAACGATGCCCCGCTCATTGAATTTAAACGTAAAGTTAGGATTTCTTTAGGTAATTTCAGAAACCTGTATTACTACCAACGGTTATTGTTCCCTTTAAATAAAGGCTTTGGCTTTGCATTTTTTTCGCATAAAGTGTTGCGCTGGTTTACACCCTTTGCTTTGATCATTTCCTTTTTTATGGCGATGTGCATTTCTTTTTACGTTCCTTTGTTTTTTTTAATCACCTTGTCCTATTCCCTCTTAATTATTTTGCCTGTATTGGCTGTATACCTTGAAAAAATAAAATTAAAACTCCCTCTAATTAATTCTTTAGGCCATTTTATTTTAATGAATGCTGCTTTGTTGATCGGCTTCTTTAAATTTATTTCAGCTTCAAATGAAAGTGCCTGGGAGCCTCCAAAACGGAATGTTTAAAGCTTAAGCAGGCTATTTAGGCAATTAAATGTTGTAAGCTTACTGTGCCAATATTAACGAAGTATTATATGTTCATCAAATTGTTTGGGAGCCTGTTACCGGATTGTCTAATTGGCTAATTTTCACTATCTTTGCCGCCTTAAAAATTTATAATTAATTGCAATGGTTTCTATTAATGGTGTAACGGTTTCGTTTGGCGGATATAATTTATTTGACAATGTGTCATTTTTAATTAACCCGAAAGACAGGATCGGTTTGGCGGGAAAAAACGGTGCGGGGAAAAGTACGATGCTTAAAATTTTAGCGGGTTATCAAACACCTACTAAAGGTGAAGTGTCGCGCCCTAAAGATTGCAAGATCGGTTATTTACCTCAGGATATGACCCATCAACACGGCCGAACCGTTTACGAAGAGACGGAATCAGCCTTTGAAGAAATTAAATTATTGCAGGCTAAGTTAAATACGATTAATCACCAGTTGGAAACCCGTACAGATTACGAAAGTGATGAGTACATGCAACTGATCCAGGATTTGACGGATATTAATGAACGTTTAAATATAATTGGTGCAGATAATACGGAAGAAGAGATTGAAAAAGTTTTGATCGGTTTGGGATTTCAGCGCAAGCAATTTCATTTACAAACGTCTGAATTTAGCGGTGGATGGAGGATGCGTATTGAGCTGGCAAAATTATTATTGCAAAAACCGGATGTGTTAATGCTCGATGAGCCTACCAATCACTTGGATATTGAAGCAATACAATGGCTGGAAGAATTTATGGACGTGTTTTCGGGAGCCGTTGTTTTAATTAGCCACGATAAAACGTTTTTAGATACCGTTACAAAAAGAACAATTGAAATCGTCAATCAAAAAATTTACGATTATAAAACAAACTATTCGCATTACCTGGTATTGCGCCAAGAGCGAAAACAACAGCAGGAGAACGCTCAGAAGAATCAACAAAAAATGATTGATCAGACAGAAGTGTTGATTGATAAATTTAGAGCTAAGGCAAGCAAATCAGCCATGGCGCAATCGTTGATCAAAAAATTAGACAGGCTTGACAGGGTAGAAGTAGACGATATGGATACGGCGTCTGTCCGGTTTCGTTTTCCCCCTCCGGCACATAGCGGCAAAATTGTTATTACGGCTGAACACGCCGGTAAATCGTATGGAGATAAGCATATTTTTTCGGAAGCTAATTTTATTATTACAAAAGGAGAAAAAATTGGCTTGGTTGGCCGCAACGGCGAAGGGAAATCAACGATGATGAAAATGATCGCCGATAAAATTAAATATGATGGCAGCATTCAGTTAGGACATAATATTTTAATGGGTTATTTTGAACAGGATCAGGAAGAAAAAGTGGATCTGGATAAAACGGTATTTGAAACGATTGATGAGTTAGCGGTTGGTGATGTAAGAAGGCAGGTACGGAGCTTATTAGGTTCGTTTTTATTCCAGGGGGATGATATTGATAAAAAAGTAAAAGTGTTAAGCGGGGGAGAACGCGGGCGTTTAGCCCTTTGTAAATTATTGCTGGAACCCTATAATTTATTGCTGCTCGATGAGCCCACAAATCACTTGGATATTAAATCGAAAGAAGTACTGAAGCAATCGCTGATCGATTATGAAGGAACTTTAGTAATGGTAAGCCACGACAGGGATTTTATGACCGGTATGTGTGATCGCTTGTTTGAGTTCAGAGACGGGCATCTTAAAGAATATTTATGTGATATTAAAGAGTTCATGGAGATTCGTAAAGTGGAACGCTTAAACGAATTGGATCTTGATAAATCAGGCGTTAAAGCTGTTCCGGTTGTAGAGAAGAAAGTTGCCGCTCCTTTACCGGTTAATACTGATTCTGAAAATAAAAAGATTCAATCGCAAATTAAAAAGGTTGAGGAACAGATTGAACGTTTGGAATCAGAACTGAAAATACTGGACACTAAACTGGCGGATCCGGTTGCTTATGAAGCCTTAACTAAAAATCCCGGCTTCTTTACTTCCTATGATACATTAAAAAAAGAATTGGAAGCGGAAATGACCAAATGGGAAGATTTGAGCGCAAAGATCTAACTAACGGTTTGTAATTATTTCACGGAAATAATAGTGCTTGCATTATTACCTAAAACCGTTGTTGGCGTTTTACCGTCCCACTGTTGTATTTTTACATATTCAATGTATAACGGACTTAATGTTAACTGTTTTCTTTTTATGGATTCTGCTTCACCTGAAGCTTCAATTACCATTTTCGCGGAATCTCCCCTGGCAATAGCAATTTTTCTTAAAGCGTCGGCAATGGCTACCTGCTTTTGGTTTTCAGCAACCTGCACATCCTGCAAGGCTTTTGTTTTTGCTTCGATGGCCGATTGTAATGCCGGCGGAGGGGTAATGTTTGTTCTAAGTTGACTTACAGTAAACCATTTTGAGATGCGCTTATTGCATTCAACTACAATGGCAGATTCAAATTGCTCACGGTGATTAAAAATGCTGTCAACCGCCCATTTATTGGCCACATCATTTACTGAACCAACAATGGCGGTTTTTAGCCAGCCCTGCTCAACCTCTTTAATCGGTAAGCGTAAATTCTGAAACATATCGCCTAAGGTTGTAGATACCAAAGCATAATTAAACGACGGTTTAATTTCAGCGCTGAAACCGCCTTTTGTAATAACGGTTTGCGGATTATAATCAATATGCTGCTGATAGGTTGGGAATTCGTAAAGCTTTTCTGTCCAGCTGTTAAATACTACCCAGCCTGTTTTGTAAGTGTAGTCAGAAACACCCCTGGCGTCACCGGTTAAATTTACTTTCAAGCCAAGGTGCCCTGCATCAACACGCTCCAGTGAAAACGGGTTAACGGCACTGATGAGTATGCCGAGGATCAGTATAATAACGGGCTTTGTCAGCCATTTTGATTTTTCCGTTTTCAGGTTGTAATGATTGCGCGTGTTAAACAACATAACAGACGATACAATCAGGAAAGCGATAAAAATGTAGGTGGAGATCATATATTATGGTTTTAAGATATTTAAAAATTGCTTTACGAAATAAACCAAGTAAGCTACCGCACAAATGATCATAAGCGCAGATAAAGCATACTGAAGGTATGAATTCATCGGCCTGTTAACACAGTACTCGAAATATAAATTTGCGATAACTATTACTGCAATAGTCAAAACGGTTAACTTGATAAAAACTTTCATAGTGAGGGTGTTAAACAAATTCAGACTACTTTACAAATATATCAGTAATGTAAAAAAAACGAACTGTGACGCGGAATATTACTTTTGAACAGTTCATGAACCGTTGTGAAAGCCTTCCATGTGTTTTTTAAAGGTGATGATGTTTTCATTAGGCTTATCCGATTCAACCAAGCCGTCTTTTAAACGTACAATACGGTGAGCGTGCAAAGCAATATCTTCTTCATGCGTTACTAAAATGATCGTGTTTCCTTTTTTATGGATCTCTTCAAACAATCCCATAATTTCCACAGATGTTTTACTGTCTAAATTTCCTGTTGGTTCATCCGCTAAAATAATTGCCGGATTATTTACCAAGGCCCTTGCTATAGCTACACGCTGGCGCTGTCCGCCGGAAAGTTCATTTGGCTTGTGCGACATGCGGTTTGCAAGGCCTACCTGTTCCAATACCTTCTTTGCCATTTCTTCCCGTTTTGTTTTTTCAATACCGGAATACACTAAGGGCAGCATTACATTTTCTAAAGTGGTAGAGCGCGGCAATAAATTAAAGGTTTGAAATACAAAACCTATTTGCTTGTTCCTTACTTCGGCCAATTTATTGTCGCTCATCTGCGCTACAGAAAGATCATTTAAAATGTATTCGCCTGATGACGGCGAATCAAGGCATCCAAGCATATTCATTAAAGTTGATTTCCCGCTTCCGCTGGGCCCCATAAGCGCTACATATTCATTTTTAAATATGTTAAGTGTTACACCGCTAAGCGCATGAATTTCTTCAGTACCTATTTTATACTCTTTCTTTATTGCTTTTAATTCAATAATGGCTTGCATCCGGTAAAGATACTAATGTTTAATTAAAGCGATATCCTATTTTGAAATAGTTTCCCGTAAATGAAACGGATGCTTTTTTGAGGATCGGATCTAAATTCTTTTTACGGTTCCTGTTATTCAGCAAGGTCATAAACGTATCAAACACTAATAAACCCGCACCCTGCATAATTACCGAATTGCCAAAACCGTTAAACTGTTGCCGGTGTTTTATATCCGTTTGATTGTAGCTGTATTCTTTTAAGCACACCCCTCCTGTTACATAAACAATATCTAACATAGCGTTTGCCAAAAAAAGCTTTTCCATTTTAGTTTGAGTTTTTTGCATTTCGTATATCGAGGCGCTAGGTTTTTGTTTTGCAAAGGCGCCCGGCAATGCAATGCCGAGGTTTATTAAACCCCAGGCCCCGTT
>JBBRHI010000131.1:0-7380 GCA_038222995.1 Bacteroidia bacterium
AACATTGATTACCATAACAAAAGTTCCATGATTTAATATCATGGAACTTTATAATTTATATTTTATAAATTATTATAAGGATATTTTATGTACTCTGTGAATAGGAATTACAACACCTTGCTTCAAGATAACCCTTTTATCCGTTACACCCCATACCGTGGTTTCAACAATTTTTTTTGACATATCGTCTTCAAAATAGATTTTGATCTTTGTATGCTCCAGATTCCCTAAAGTTAAAGCGCGGTTCAATTCCGATTCTCTTTCTTTAATCGCGTCTTTATCGGTTAACACTTCGGTATTGGGAAATTTTAAAGCTTCGATTTTTTCTTTATCTATCGTTTCAAATGCAGCAGTCATAAATTTTAGTATTAATAGTTAGAATTATAATGTGTTGTAGTTAAACCTAAAATTAGGTAAAATGGTTACACCGAATTTGTAAAAGAACCAAAAAAAAAGTTTATTTCCTAACAAGTAATACCACGTTTTCAACATGCGCCGTTTGCGGGAACATATCTACAGCTTGTATATTTTGTATTGTATACTCTTCCGTCATCATAGCCAAGTCCCTTGCCTGGGTGGCAGGATTGCAACTTACATACACGATTTTTTCGGGAGCAGCCTTCAATATTGCCCTTACCACATCTTCATGCATACCTGACCTCGGAGGATCCGTAATAATAACACCCGGCTTTCCATGCTTAGCGATAAATGTTTCGTTTAAAATGTCTTTCATATCGCCCGCAAAAAAAGAAGTATTGGTAATACCGTTCAATTGGGAATTTACTTTAGCATCTTCCACCGCATCCTGTACATATTCCACTCCTATTACTTTTTGTGCTTGCTTTGCCACAAAGTTAGCAATCGTGCCCGTTCCGGTATAGAGATCGTATACCACTTCATTACCCGTTAAGCCGCAAAAGTTGCGGGTTATTTTATACAACTCATAGGCTTGTGACGAATTTGTCTGGTAAAAAGACTTGGCACTGATCTTAAATTTAAGCCCTTCCATTTCTTCAAAAATATGATCACGGCCGTAATAGGTAATAATATCAAGGTCTTGCAGGGTATCATTTCCTTTTTGATTGATCACGTACTGCAGGGATGTAATTTGAGGGAAGGTTCGCTTTAAATAATCTAACAGTAACACAATATTCTCAGGTTGATTCTCGAAAAACTGGATCAGTACCATGAGCTCACCTGTACTTGCCGTGCGGATCATCAGGGTCCTTAAAAGGCCTGTTTTGTCACGCACTCCAAAAAAGCTTAACCTGTGTTTTAATGCAAATTCTTTTATCGCATTCCGAATAGAATTCGACGGCTCCTCCTGCAGGTAACAATTCCTGATATCAAGGATTTTATCAAACATTTTAGGTATATGAAATCCTAAAGCATTACGGTTGTCAATAGCTTCACCACTTTTAACTTCATCGTTTGTCAACCATTTTTTATCCGAAAAAGAAAATTCCAGCTTATTACGATAGTAGTAGGCTGCCTTATTAGGGAAAATGGGTTTTAAAGTTGAAATATCGAGTTTACCGATCCTGGTCAACGCATCAGAAACCGTTTTTTGTTTAAATACTAATTGATTGGCGTAGTTAAGATTTTGCCATTTACAGCCTCCGCATGCACCAAAATGCTCGCAAACAGGTTCTATCCTGTCGGGCGACGCCTGCTTTAAAGTAACAATATGGCCTTCCGCGTAATTATTTTTTTTGCGTGTAATCATCACATCTGCCACATCGCCCGGTACACCGCCGTCAATAAAAATAACCATACCGTCTACTTTTGCCACCGACTTCCCTTCTGATGAAATATCAACAATGGCGGCATTTTCCACAAAAATATTTTTTTTAATTTTACTCATAAGGGCGTAAAGATAATAGATTTGGGGGAAAATGAGAAGAGGATGACTAAATGGAGAATGAGATGTGAGATAAGAATAAAACAGAGAGCGGAAATGTGAATACATCAATATCCTAAAAAACGATAACAGGCATTCTTATAACGTTTATATGATTAAATTTAAGCCTTTAATTATGGCTTTTCCCTGCATTACTATAAACATAAAGCATTTCCGAAAATTAATTTTAACGGGATTATTTATGCTTTGCGGCTTAATAGGAATGAGCCAGCCTGTTGTGAAAACAGATAATAATAAAATCATTAAAATAAACCATGCCGGGCGTTTAGCATATGATAAATCGTTGGGGGTAGATGCACGAAGACTTATTGGTAATGTAGAGTGTGAGCATGACGGCGCTATTATGCGTTGTGACAGCGCTTACCTTTATACCGACAAAAAAATGGAAGCCTTCGGGCATATCTCTATCATAAAAGGCGATAGTATTTTTGTATACGGTGATTCTTTAAGATACGATGCAGCTACCAAGCTTGCTAATTTAAGAGGTAATGTAAAATGTATTGAAAAAGACATGACGCTTACCACCACTATTTTAACCTACGATATAGGTGCAGGCGTTGCAAGCTATTATAACGGGGGAACGATCGTAAATAAAGAAAATACGCTGGTAAGCAAAAACGGGCATTATTATTCAGCCACCAAAGATCTGGCGTTTCATTACGATGTGGTATTAACCAACCCGGATTATAAAATGCGCGGAGATACTTTACGTTATAACACCATTAATAAAACTTCTTATTTTTTAGGGCCGTCTATTATTACCAGTAAAGCAAATTATATTTATTGCGAGAACGGTTGGTACGATACCGATAAAGAAGTATCCCGCTTTAGCAAAAACGCCATTATCATCACGAAGGACCAAAAGCTTACCGGCGACAGTATATTTTACGATCGTAAAAAAGGGTACGGGCGCGCCACTAAAAATGTACAGATAACCGATACAACCAACAAATCTATTATTACCGGTAACTTTGCGGAACATTATGAAAAAGGGAACCGTTCAAAGATAACAGGCGACGCTATTTATGGCAGGGTCATTAATCCGGATACCTTATTTTTATCGGCAGATGTTTTATTTTATGATGAGCCGGATTCAACGCATACCTTTGTAAAAGCTTACAGGCATGTTAAGATCTTTAAAAAAGATTTGCAGGGCATGTGCGATTCGCTGATCTATGCGATCCATGATTCTTTAATGACCATGTATAATTCGCCTGTGCTATGGACACATAACGGACAGGTTACCGCTAAAAGAATTAATGTAACGGTAGGAGGGCATTCCGTAAAGTATTTCGAATTAATATCAAACGCTATTTTAGTACAAAAAGTTGACAGCCTGGATGAAAATAAATTTAACCAAGTAGCGGGTAAAAAAATAGAAGGTTTTTTTGCAAACGATTCCATTCGTAAAGTAAATATTATCGGCAATGCACAAATTATTTATTACCTAAAGCAGAAAAAAAATTACAAAGGTGTTAACAAAACCATCTGTACCGATATTACTATTTGGTTTGATTCGGAAGGAGTTAACAGGGCAACTTACCGAAACAAGCCCGAGTCGGTTATATACCCCTTAAACGAGTTCGACGATAAAGAAACACGGTTAAAAGATTTTGTATGGCTCGAAAATAAGCGCCCCAAGAAAAAAGCAGATATTCTTATTCGGTAATGTTCAAAATCGGCCTCAAATTTGTAGGTAACGTGCTAATAATTAAGTATTTTTGGTTAAGGTGAAAAAAATAATCTTCTTTTTTCTAAGCATAGTAACCGGTACCTCGTTTTCACAAACAGGCCCTGCCGGCGTAGGCACCTCAGCAGTAAATGTATTCTGGATTAAGGCCGATGCAGGAACTTCATCAACCGTAAACGGTAACACCATTACCGCGTGGAACGACCAATCGGGCAACGGAATTAATGTTACACAAACCGTGGCGGTGCAGCAACCTTCGTTTGCAACCAACGTATTGAACGGGTACCCGGGAGTTCAGTTCGATAATAATAACGTATCAGGGCAAAATGATTTTATGCTGGCTCCCGATAACAGTAAACTCGATAATACGCCTGGCTATAGTTTTTTTACGGTGAGCAAAATGAATTTTTTAACCACGGAGGCCAGGTGTATCGTTTCTAAACGAACCTCTGTAGATATTGACGAAGCCTTTATGTTGTTTTATTATACCGGTAATTCTTTTTATACCGATATTGACGGTATCGGCGACAGGAACTCTACCAACCCTGTTACATATAGTACCGGTGTAGGTAATATTATGGATGTGGTGTATACCGGCAGCCTTACAACCTCTCTTCGTACTAAAATTTATGAAGGGGAAACGCTTCGAAAAACCTTTAAAGATTCGAGCTCGCTTGTGCCCGATAAAATATCGCCTTTAAATATAGGCTGCACGCATAGTGCCGACAACCGGCCTTTTGGAGGCTACATTAACGAAGTAATTATTTATACCGTTACCGTAAACGATGCGCAACGCATCATTGTTAACAATTATCTTTCCGCAAAATATAATATTGCCTTATCCGCCAACGATAAGTATGTTGGTGACATGCCCGCAAACGGTGATTATGACAAGGACGTAGCAGGTGTAGGAAAAGAAAGCACAGGAAGCAATCCTTCCTTTTCAGCGTCTATTTCAGGAGGGCTAACCATTGCAAATACTTCAGGGCTTGATAATGGTGATTATATTATTGCAGGACACGCATCACCTACCAATGCGCAGATACTATACGATGTGGGTGGCATGACAGGTATTAATAATGCACGCTGGTTGCGCATTTGGTATTTTGATATTACAAATACAGCAACCGCCCTTACCAATGACATTGAGTTTGATATGAGTGATGGCGGCGTTGGCGCTCCTTCATTAAGTACGGCAAGTAATTATGTTTTATTGTATCGCGCAGGGCAAGCCGGGAACTGGACAGAGCTTGTAACCGCAAACAGTATTGTTGGCGACCGTATTATTTTTACGGGTTACACGTTAACTAACGACGGGTATTATACCATCGGCACACGTAATTATTTAGTAAGCCCCTTACCGATTGAGTTGTTAAGTTTTGATGCCGTTAAAAACGATAAAAAGGTTGATATAACATGGGCTACATCTTCCGAAAAAGATAACGCGTATTTTACCGTCGAAAAAAGTAAAGATGCCATCAGTTTTGAGCCTTTAACGCATGTAAATGCGGCGGGCAATACAAACTCAATCGCTTATTACGCAGAGGCGGACCAGAACCCTTATAACGGCCTGTCTTATTACCGCTTAAAACAAACCGAAAAAACAGGCACCTATACCTACTCGAACCCTGTAGCTGTAAATTATACCTATGATGATGAAGGGATTACCATTTTTCCGAACCCGAGTGAAGGGGACATAACTCTAAATATAAACGGATTAGTAAATAAAGAAATAGCGATAGTGATAAGAGATGTTTTGGGAAGAGACTGTTTTTCGAAGGTTATGATGATATCAGACACTAAACAATTTGTAACTTTAGATCCTGAAACTAAATTGTCTGCCGGGGTTTATATAGTTATAGCAAGCACACATAACAAGCTATACAGCCAAAAGCTTATTGTTAAGTAAACGGTTTATTTTTGCGTTTAAAACTTTAGCATTCAATACAAAATATCCTACTATGATAATTTGTATATTTAACATTTTAAATAGTTATTATATGAAATTACTTCAAAATAAAGTAGCCATTATTACAGGCGCTTCAAGAGGAATAGGAAAAGGGATTGCCATAAAATTTGCGGAACAAGGCTGTAACATTGCCTTCACCTATTTAAGCTCAGTTGAAAAAGCGAAAGCCTTTGAAGCAGAGTTAGCAGCTTACGGTGTTAAAGTAAAAGGTTACCAAAGTGATGCGGCTGATTTTAAAGCTGCAGAACAATTAGTGAATGATGTAGTGACTGAATTCGGTACGGTTGATGTTTTAGTAAACAATGCCGGTATAACACGCGACACCTTATTAATGCGCATGAGCGAACAACAGTGGGACGAAGTAATAAACGCTAATTTAAAATCGGTATTTAATTTAACCAAAGCCGTACAAAAGCCTATGTTAAAGGCCCGTAACGGTTCTATTATTAATATGAGCTCTGTAGTGGGCGTTAAAGGTAACGCAGGCCAAACCAATTATTCGGCATCAAAAGCAGGTATTATAGGTTTTACTAAATCGGTAGCGCTTGAATTAGGAAGCCGCAATATCAGGAGCAACGCCATTGCCCCCGGCTTTATTGAAACAGAAATGACAGGCGCTTTGGAAGAAAAAACAGTTCAGCAATGGAGAGATGCTATTCCTTTGAAGCGGGGCGGTACTGCGGAAGACGTTGCTAACTTAACCTTGTTTTTAGCAAGTGACATGAGCTCTTATATTACAGGGCAATGTATTAATGTGTGCGGCGGAATGCTTACCTAAAGTAAAAAAGAGTTAAGGCATAAGATTTATTAAATCAAAAGCCTTATGTTTATTTTCAATATTAATAAAAAATGCAACTGATCTCTAATTATCCCTGGTATTACACCCTGTTATGTTTTTTAGCAGGGTTTGTTTTTTCAGGCATGCTCTATATAAGAGATAAGCACCATGCAGAGAGGCCTAAAGCACTGCGTTATATATTATCAGCTTTGCGCTTTGCTTCCGTAACTGTTATTGCTTTATTATTGCTTGATATTTTTATGAAGCGATTGGTAAATGAAACCGAAAAGCCGGTCATTATTTTTGTACAGGATAATTCTTCTTCCATTACGGCCGGTAAAGATTCATCAGCGCTTAAAACAACTTACGCGAAAGAGATCGCTTCTCTTATAAATGCCGTTAAAGAAAAATACGATATTAAATCGTATCAATTCGATTCGGAAGTGAAAGCCTCCGAAAGCTTTGATTTTAAAGGTAAAGAAACAGACATCTCTAAAGTGTTTACAGATATTGAAAATAATTATGCCAATAAAAATATCGGCGCCGTTATTTTAGCGAGCGACGGCATTTATAACAAAGGCACGAATCCTTTGTACGGGATCGAAAAAATAAACGCGCCCGTTTATACGATTGCATTGGGTGATACCGTTCCGTTAAAAGACGTGTGGATCCAAACAATCAATCATAACCAAATTGCTTACGCCGGCAATTCGTTTCCTGCGGAGGTTGCCATAAACGCTGTAGATCTTAACGGGAAGCGGGTAAACGTGTCGGTGTCTCATAACGGTAAAGTATTAAAAACAGAACCCGTTTCCATTAACTCTAACTCATTCAGCAAAACATTAAATTATGTATTTGATGCCGATAAACCGGGTATTCAAAAATATACAGTGAGTATTTCCACTTTAGAAGAAGATAAGAACACGCAAAATAACACACAGTCGTTTTTAATTTTTTTAATAGCTAACCCCGAAAAGATAAAGATTCTTTGAAAAGCCCCGCACCCAGATATATAAGCTAAT
>JBBRHI010000132.1:0-7334 GCA_038222995.1 Bacteroidia bacterium
ATTTCCTGCCCCTCCGTTACCAGTATATTTAAAACCATGCCGGGCATTGGTGCTTTAACATGGTTTACCTTTTTCGCTGCTAAATTATCAAGCCCTAAGCTATGTAACAGGTCATCATATTTGTCTTTAATATCAAGTGTATAGGAGGTATTATTTACTTTAACTACCAGTTTTTTATCTTCAGGCAAATGCTTCACCAATTCTACCTTATAAGATTTACCGTCTTTAATGATGCTGTAAACGTCTTCCCGAACTTTAATGATATCCACATCAAAGGGTTGTTCGTTTATGTTTCCTGAAACTTTTGAACCTTCCGTTTTTTCAATAGAAGTTTTGTAAGCATTATTATTAGTAGTAAGTGTGTACATCTTACAAATGTAATTTATATAAGGTTAATTGTAAAATTAATTCCATATTGTTTGTAAAAAACGCTTCCTACAGTTAAGCTTCTTTAATATTTACAAAATAAAAAAGTCCCGCACTGTTGCAGGACTTTACTATATTTTTAAGGTTAAGTTTATTTCTTAATAAATTCGCCCATTTTATTATCATAATTCAAAAAGTAACCGCCTTTAGCTAAATTAGAAGCATCAACCGTAGCTCCAAACCCTCTTTTAACTACATTACCATACTGATCATAAATCTCATACATGGTTTCTTTAGGCTTATCATTTGCCACAAAGCTAATGTCTTTTGATACTTTAGCCGGAGCAAATGTTACATCCGGTTCGTCAGATACAAAGTCAACCGGTTTTGATAAACGAGGTTGTCCGCTGTAATCTGTTTGGCGAACACGTACCTGATTTTTACCGGAGTGCGGTGTAATTTTAAATGTATAGTTATTAGTACCCGGAGTTCCTACCCCGTCGGTTTCACCAACTTTAACCCACTTGTTCCATCGGAATTGTTCAACGGCAAATGCTAATTTTCCGGTTTCAGATTTTGTTGACCATTTTACGGTACCGTCTTTATCTATCGTCATAGATATAACTTCAAACGTACTTTTCGGTTTTAAAACTTCAGGATTTAAAACTTTAGGTTTGCAATCTTCTTTATGTTTAATTTTAATTTCAACTTTTTCTCCAATGTTTAATTTGTGAGGTTTA
Source organism: Bacteroidia bacterium (assembly GCA_038222995.1). Classification (GTDB taxonomy): domain Bacteria; phylum Bacteroidota; class Bacteroidia; order B-17B0; family Aurantibacillaceae; genus UBA4416. The sequence goes on from JBBRHI010000132.1 coordinate 1,107, forward strand.
AAGTCAACTTCAAAAGCACTTGAGTTGATCTCATCTGTTGTGATGTTTCCGTTCACTAAAACTTCAGTTACGCAAAAACCAACTCCGCCCGCACCAAACGGGTTTTGTACATACAGGTTTTTACCTTGGTAATTTCCTTCTAAAATAATAACACCACCTTGCGAAAACCCTTTAGTGATAAGGATTATAGAAAGTATAAGTGATAAGTAAATGTGTTTCATAGTATAGTTTGTTTTAGCACGTCTGCAAAAAGTCTTGCAATATTAAAACGATATTTGAGAAAAACAAAATAAAATCGTCTTTTTTATTTAAAAAATGTAAATAAAAGGTTAATATTATTCAATAGTCGATTATTTCGTATATTTAGGCAGTTTTAATTTTAGATTAACATATTATGAAATTTAACATTTCTAAGCTGCTTATTTCAACTTGTTTCCTTACGTTTATAGGTTGCAAAACAGGTGAACACGCTGATAATAAAAAATTATCGGACAAAAACGGCGGAACCTTTGCAATGGCAGAAAATAATGAAGTTGGGACTTTGTTTCCCCACATTATTACTTCGCAGGTGGAGGGCTTAATCACTTCACAGATCCAGGAATGCCTGGTAAAATTAAATCCTAAAACGTTGGAGGTAGTGCCCGGCTTAACGCAGTCGTGGGAAACATCGGCCGACGGTAAAACCCTTACGTTTCATTTAGTGAAAGGTGCCTATTTTCAGGACGATAAATGTTATAAAGACGGTAAAGGCCCTGAAATTACTACTAAAGATGTAAAGTATACGCTTGAATTACTTGCCACAAAATCAGATCAAAACTACCAGTTTGAAACAATTTTAAAAGACAGGTTAGCAGGGGCAAATGAGTTTTATGCTAAAACAGCCAATGCGATCAGCGGTTTAAAAATTATTGACGATTATACATTTTCTCTTGAATTGGCACATCCAAGTTTGAGCTTCTTAAAATTATTGGCAAATCCTTCAGCAAGTATCTTAAACGAAACTGCCGTTAAAGCTTACGGAAAAGATCTTAAAACAGGGGCGGGCCCTTTTAAATATGATGCCGCCGCCTCTACTAAACAAAAATTTGTGCTGGTAAGAAATTCTAATTACTACGCTACAGACAGTTTAGGTTATAGCCTTCCGTATTTAGATACTGTGATCGTAGAAATTCTTCCTATCGAAGAAGGGCTTGCCAAGTTTGAATCTCAAAAAATGGATCTTATCAATACCTTGCCGTCATTAAGGGTGAAGGAAATGGTTGAAAATAATATTAAGGAATTTGCAGGAAGCCCTCCAAGGTATATTTTACAACGTGAGCCCGAAATGATCAGCCAGTTTTATGTATTTAATACTAAAGTAGCCCCGTTTAATAATGTAAAAGTACGCCAAGCATTTAATTATGGTATTGATAAAGATAAGCTTGTAGATAACGTATTGCAAGGCCAGGCCATCGGTTCAGCTATTTACGGTGTTACTCCAAATACATTTACAGGCTACAATATTAAACGCATTACAGGCTACACACTTGATGTGGCAAAGGCAAAAAAATTACTGGCAGAAGCAGGTTACCCCGGCGGTATCGGTTTCCCTGAAGTGAATGTTCTGGTAAATTCAGGAAACTCACGCAACAGCTCTGTAGCTGTTGAATTACAGAAGCAATTAAAAGAAAATCTGAACATTAATGTAAACTTTGAATCCTTGCCTAATGTTCAAAAATATGATCTGCAAATGCACGGTAAAAGCAATTTATTTCGCGATGCGTGGGTAGCAGATTACTCAAGCCCGGAATCTTTTTTAAGCTTATTTGTGGGAGAAGCGGTGCCTGCAGACATGAACGCAGTAAGTTACCCGAACACCTCACGCTACCAAAACCCGGCGTACGATGAATACTTTAAAAAAGGACGCGATTTTAATATTAAAGACAGCAGCTATGCTAACTTTATGCGTGCCGAACAATTACTAATAAACGACGCGGTTATTATTCCTCTTTGGTACGAAGGTTCTTACAGGTTATTGACCAATCGTGTTAAAAATTTAAATCTTAACGGCATGCGTTATTATGATTTAACCAAAGTGTACAAAGTAAACTCATTGTAACCTTCGCTTATGGTGTTACAGACTTTATTAAATTTTAGTAAAGGCATTTGATAAATGGCTGATTACTACTCTATACTTGGCATCGCAAAAACTGCTAATGACGTAGAAATAAAGGCTGCTTTCCGCCGTTTGGCAAAGATCTATCATCCCGATAAAAACCCTAATAATCCTGAGGCGAAACATGTTTTCCAAAATGTTTTAAAAGCATATAATACGCTTATCCATCCTTCGTTAAGGAGACGGTACGACCAAAGAGGTTCCGAATTGTATGCACAACCTTTAAAAACGCAGCATGCAAAACGTAAAAATCAAAAAGAATGGACCTTTACGGAAGAAGAGCTGCAACGCAGGCAATATTACGAAAAACATTATAAAGCCAAACAACAGGAAAGGGCCCGACAACCGGCTCCTGTTCAAAAAGCGCACAGCGACTACAAATACATTTTATTTGCAACACCTATTGCCGTAGCGCTTTTAATGCTTATTTTATATATGTTTACGGAAACACCCAAAACAGTTCCTCTTCCGCCTAAAAAAACCGTAATCGAATCCGTAAAGCCTTTAGAGACCCGTAATAGTTTAACTTTACAATTACCTAACGGTGAAAAGCCTTACACGGGTTATTTTAAAGGCATAAAAACGTTTAATACCCCTAACAGCTTCACAATTAATAATGCAAGTAATTACGATGCGGTTATTGTAGTTTTAGACAAAAAAACAAACGCCTATTTACAACATGCTTACCTCCAATCGTCCTATTCTATTGAGTTTTATAAGCTGCCTGATGCCGGAGTATACTGGAAATGCATGCTTGGTAAAAACTGGGATGAAAATAAGTTTGTGCTTCACAAAGAAGTGATCGGCGCCTTTGACAGTATTGTGCAATATCAAAACAGGCAAAAAACACCTATCTTGTTTGCAGGTAACAAGCGCTCAGATGTTGAAGTATTGGAGGTGATAAAGCCCCATTCCAAAACGAAAAGATACATCAGCAATGAAACCGATTTTTTTGCAAAGTAAAAGATGTTAAGATCAATACAGTTTAAAAAGGGGACTATTACTTTTTCTGACACAGGCAAGGGGCGTGCGGTAGTGCTGTTGCATGGCTTTTTAGGCGCCGCGGAAATCTGGAAAGACACTATACAATCACTTTCAAAACGGTACCGTGTTATTGCAGTTAATTTGCCGGGGCACGGAGGCTCTGATTGCTTTGGTTATGTACACACGATGGAGCTTAACGCCAAATGTGTAAAGGCCGTCATGGATCATTTACATTTAAAAAAATATGTGATTATAGGCCACAGCATGGGCGGTTATTCAGGCCTGGCCTTTGCAGATATGTTTCCCGATAATTTAAAAGGCTTGTGCTTATACCATTCTACCGCTTACGACGACAGCCCTGAAAAGAAGAGGGACAGGACCCGTTCTATTAAAGTAGTGAAGGCAAACCATAAGATCTTTACATCTGAAGTCATAAAGAATTTATTTGCCGAAAAAAATAAAAAATACCTGAAAGAAGAAATTTCATTTGCACAAAAAATCGCCTCAAAAGTATCGAAACAAGCTATCATTGCATCCCTGGAGGGCATGAAAGACAGGCCAAACCGCGACTTGGTGCTAGGCATGGTACATTACCCGGTAATGATGGTCATAGGAGAATATGATACATCGCTTCCTCCTGCTCAGTTATTTGAACAATCGGAAATGATAAAAAACAAACACCTTTTATATTTAGAACATGATGCGCACATGGGTTTTTTAGAAAGCCCTATTGCCAGCAATACAGCCTTGAAGAAATTTTTAAGAGCATGCTTTCAGTAAAGACAAAGAGATTGAAGGGATACGAGATGAGAGATGAGAGATGAGAGATGAGAGATGAGAGATGAGAGATGAGAGATGAGTAAGAAAATAATTTTATACACTTTTATTAATACATGAAAATAGATTTTATACACGCGCAACAAAACGATCTAAAAAAAATAGTTGACACCTATAATTCAACGGTTGAGTCTCGCCTTGTTACTGCCGATTTGGAACCTGTTACAACAGCAAGCAAGCAAATGTGGTTTGACGCGCATTCGCCAAACAGAAGGCCCTTGTGGATCATTTTAACAGATAGCACTTATGCGGGTTGGATGAGCTTTAATTCATTTTATGGAAGGCCTGCTTATGACGGCACTGTGGAAGTGAGCATTTACTTAGAAGAAAAAGTAAGAGGTAAAGGTTTAGGAAAAATATGTCTTGAAAAGGCATTTGAAGCTTGTTTGGAATTAAACATTACCACACTTTTGGGCTTTATTTTTGATCATAATGAGCCCAGCCTGAAATTATTCTATACCATGGGTTTCGAAAAATGGGCCCATCTTCCTAAAATTGCCAATATGGGCGATGCGGAACGAGGATTAATTATTTTAGGGAAACGCATCGCATAAAGTGGACTCAAAGCTTAGGCAAAATATCCGAATAGCTATTATAGTACTTTGCGTTATTGCGTTCTTCCCTGTATTTAAAGCGGATTTTGTTAACTATGATGACCCCGAATACATTTTAAACAATCCTTATATCCGTAGCTTTTCGTTTGAAAATATTAAGCATATTTTTTCAGGAAAAGCAACCGATCTCTATGTACCGCTTACTATTTTCAGCTATTTAACAGAGTACACTTTTTTTGGAGAAAGTGCAAAAGTATTTCACAGCGTGAACTTACTGCTGCATATTATAAATGCTTTACTCCTGTTCACCATTTTATTAAAATTGAACCTGAAAAATAATTACCTCATTTATTTTATCCTCTTATTTTTTACGTTAAATCCTTTGATAACAGAGAGTGTTTGTTGGATAACAGAGCGGAAGGATGTGCTGTATTGTCTGTTCTATTTTCTAGCGATAGGACAATTTTTAAAACATATGCAACACAAACAACTAAACCACTTACTTGCGTGTTTTATATTATTTATACTTTCCTGTTTAAGCAAACCGATGGCGGTGAGTCTGCCGGTATTATTTTCCATTTACATGATTTATACTCAACAAAAATTTAAGTTGAAAGATCACCTGCCGCTCATTCCTTTTTATGTTATTTCAGCCGTTTCGTCTTTAATTTCCGTTTACTCGTTGAGCCGCCCGGGGCCTATAAAAGCAAACATCATTCATTATAATATACTTGAAAAAGCAGTATTAGTATTTTCAGAGATCGGTTACTATTTTATAAAACCTTTTATTCCTTTTAACCAACAGCTTTTTCATATATTCCCTTTGGAGAATAAACTTTTAGCTGATTCTGATATACGATTTTTTGCTTTTGCGGGAGCTTTAATAGCAGGGCTGATATGCTATCAAGTGTTCAGTAAAAAAAACCGCTTGCCCGGCTATTTATTTTTAGCATGGCTGGTATTTTTAGCACCGGTGTTACAGATCTATTCTAATACACACTCCTATGTGAGTGAACGCTACGTATATGTTTCCGTTATTTTCCCTGTGACTATAGTGTGGTTATTAATACAAAAGCTCAGTATTAAGACAGAGATTTATAAATACACGCTTATCATCATTACATTTGCTTTTATCTTTTTAACGTTTAAAAGAAGTACTGCTTGGAAAAATTCTGAAACCCTGTTTGAAGCCGAACTAAAAACAAATCCTAAAAGTACGGAGGCATCCAACAACCTCGGGTATTATTATAACGTGAAGGGTGATTTTTTTAAAGCAGGTGCTTTATTAAAAACGGCTGTAGAAGCAGACAGCACAAATACTTTTTATTTAAATAACTATGGGTGGGCTTTAGCAAATACGGGAGAAACAGAGCTTGCACTATTTTATTTTGAAAAAGCGATTCATTTAAATCCAACTTATACCGAAGCTTTAAATAACATGGGCATTGCGTATATGCAAAAACGTGAAGTCGAAAAAGCAGCCGGCTATTTTAAAAGAGCTTATACGGTAAGCCCTGCTAATGCTGATGTGGTGTTTAATCTTGGATTGTATTATTACAATTCAAATCAAAAAAAAATAGGTTTACCGTTGCTTAAAAAGGCATATGACTTAGGAAATAAAAAAGCGTTGAAGTATTTAAACCGGTAACGTCTTATTTTTTATTCATGATATCGGTTTGCACCCTGATCGATTCCTCA
>JBBRHI010000133.1:0-7324 GCA_038222995.1 Bacteroidia bacterium
CGGTAAAATGGTTCACGTGGTTGCTTTCCCTGATCTTTAACCTTCGTAAAAAAAATGTAACGCCCGTTCGTACTCTTTTTTCTTTTTATAGATCAGGCCCAGGTCAGTAAGCGACCTGCTTTCGCCTATTACATTCCTTCTTTTTTAAATATTTCCCTGCTTTTAAGACCTGTTGTAATGGCTTTATCATGTTCTTCACGATCCGTATAAATGTTTGTCAGTCCCGCATAAATTCTTCCGTACCAGGTACTGGCCACGCCTGCTAAACTAATGCCCGCATTGTAATAGGTTTCAGCCTCCTCATATTTTTTAAGGTCTTTATAAACAGTCCCTATCACGTAATGCGCCATTACTTTATCTTCATCCTAATCAGGCGAAGAGCCGTAATAATTAAACGCTTTCAAAGCATTGTATAAAGCTGCTTCTCTATTTCCCGCACTGTTATTAATTATGGAAATGGTAAGCATAGCATTTGCCATCCACTTTTTATCATTGAGTGTTTTAAATAATTCAAGGGCCTCCTGTAATTGTTCAAAGGCCAGCGGAAAATTATTTTTGATAATAAAAGTTCCCATTCCTGAATTAAGCAGAGCTTGAGCAATTCCGAAATCATACCCTATTTCTAAAGCCATGCTATGTGCCTGCACCACTATGCCCATGTGATCGTGATTACCGCTTGGCACACCGCGTAAATGCCATATTTTAAGGTTCATCGCGTCAATGGCCCTGATCTTTTTTTCTCTTGTCTGTTCTCCTGCCGATTGCATCAATTTTATTTATTACAATTTTATTCCTATAACGCATACATCATCCACTTGTTCCAGGCTTCCTTTCCAATTTAAAAACGTTTGATCAATTTCTTTTTCGCGGTCAGTTAAAGATAATTCATTTATTGAAAGTAATAATTCATTTAAATTTTTCGACTTGAATTTTTTTCCTTTCGGGCCCCCGAATTGGTCTGCATAACCGTCGGTATATAAATATAACGAGTCGCCCGGTTTGGCCTGTATGGTATATAATTTAAAGCCTTCAGGCCTTTCACCTTTGCCAATGGGCATCTTATCCTTCGGAAGTTCTATAATTTCATTATCCCTAATTAAAACCGGCGCATTATACGCAGCAGAATACGTTATTTCTTTCGTTACCTTATTGATACATAAAAGTATGCCGTCCATTCCGTCTTTCTGCTCATCTTTATTAACACTTTCAATTAATCGTTGCCTTACATAATTAAATACTTCGTTCGGTTTTTTAATTTCTTTTTCCTTAATGGCTTCACTCAAAAAACCAATGTTGAGCAAGCTCATAAATGCACCGGGAACTCCATGCCCTGTTGAATCGCAGGTTGCAAGGTAAAAGTTGTCATTGTACTCGGTTGCCCAATAAAAATCACCGCTGACAATATCTTTGGGTTTAAAATATATAAAGTTCTGCTCTATATGCTTCGTTACAAAATCTTTATGAGCAAGCAAGGCCTGCTGAATCCTGCGGGCATAGTATATAGAATCAAGGATCTCTTTTTGCTTTTCGGTGATCTCTTCTTTTTGATGAACAATTTCAATATGAGCTTTCTCAAGTTGCCCATTTTTTAACGTTAAAGCCGTATTACTTTTGCGTTTATTAATAAAAGCCCACATTAGTACGAAAAATAATATAATTATAAACAGTAACACACCAATGATTAAATACCTGCGTGCTTTTTCTTTATCTAATTGCTCTTCGTTTTGTTTTAGTTTAAGCCGGTCTATTTCTTTTGACTTGGTTAGCCTGTCAATTTCAAATCCTTTTTTCTCTGATTCATATTTTTCTTTGTAATCAGCTACTGCAAGTTGTGTTTCACGGCCAACTACTGAATCCTTTAACCTCATATAATTAAGAAGCACATCATACGCTTTATTGTAATTCCCGGTCATTCTAAGCAGCATAGCACGTTTAAGTACTACCTCGGATTGCATATAAAGATCTTTTTCTTTGCTTACAATCACATTTGCTTTTTCAATACTTGCCGAAGCTTTATCAAATTTTCCCAAATTAGAATATACGGATGACAAATTTATAAGTATCGGGGCTTGACCGCTATAATCTTCCATTTCAATTTTAAGCGCTAAAGCTTCTTCAAAAATTTTAACGGCTTCCACATCATGGTGCTCATCCGCTTCAATACTTCCCAGATTGGTCAACACTGTTCCCAGCGCTTTTTTATCGCCGATTTCACGGTATATTTTTTCAGCCTTTAATAAATATAATTTATGATTAACATGATCATGCAAACCTTCATAAGCCTGTGCTAAAGAATTGTATTGATTAGCGAGAGGCTTTTTTGAACCAAGATCTTCAAATAATTTCACGGCATTTTTGAGATATAAAATCCCTTCCTTGTACTGCGAGAGCCTTATGGATACATTTCCTAAATTACCGTAAGACGAGGCTGTTAAAGACTTACTCTTTAGCAAATCTGCGGCTCTTAAGGCAAGGCTATAATTAGTAAATGCTTTTTTAAAATCGCTGAGGCGTTCATATACCAATCCTAAATTACCATATCCTTTACTTTGAAACACGGTATCTTTACGTGCAACCGCTATTTTCACCAATGTGTCCAGGTACTTCAGGGCATTATCATTTTGGTCGGTATAAAGCGATGCCAAGCCTAATGCATTATAAGAAGTTAAATACGCTTTATTGTCTTTTATAGATTTAGTTAATCCCATTAATTTTCCGGCAGCTAAAATTGCCATTTCAGGGTCTTGAAATACCAAAAACTTTGTGAATTTTTCTAAAGAATCAATTTTTTTATCTCGGTTTGAGATTGCACAAATGTTTTTTAACTGAACTGTATAATCCTTATCCTGAGAAAAGACTTTGAAACTACAAACCATAAAAAGTAAACACACAAACACTCTCATACTCATTTAATTTATTTTTACATTAATACTTATACATCACTCCGCGCCATTATAAAAAAATCCCGACGATGCAAACATCATCTACTTGTTCTAAATTACCTTTCCAAGTTAAAAAATTATTTTGTATACCTGTTTTTTGCTTAGAAGATTCCTCCCCGGAAACTGCCAACAACAATTCATTTAATTGTTTATACTTAAATTTCTTTCCTTTAGGGCCTCCAAACTGGTCAGCATAGCCGTCTGTATATAAGTATAAAGCATCTCCTTTTTCCGGATCAATTGTATGTAATTTAAAGTTATCCGTTCTTTCACCTTTTCCCACAGGCATTCTGTCTTTTGGCAATTCAATAATCGTATTATTTCTGATGAGCACCGGTGAGTTGTTTGCAGCGGCATAAGTATATATTAGGTTTTCATTATTATTGGTAACCCTGTTTTCAATACACACTAATATAGCATCCATACCGTCTTGTTGGCCGTCTCCTCCAATACTTTCAATTAAACGCTTTCTCACATAATCCAATATTTCGTTTGGTTTCGAAATATTTTTTTCTTTAATGGCTTCACTTAAAAAACCCATGTTCAATAAGCTCATAAAGGCGCCGGGTACACCATGCCCGGTGCTGTCGCAGACGGCTAAATAAAATTTGCCGTCAAATTCTGCAGCCCAATAAAAATCGCCGCTTACGATATCTTTAGGATTAAACAGCACAAAATGATCAGGCAAATAGCGTCTCAATAATTTTTCGTTTGCCAATAAAGCGTATTGAATGCGCTTTGCATAGTTAATGCTATCAATCGTTTCTTTTTGATGTTCTTCGATAATTGTTTTTTGTTCTTCTGTTTCCTTACTTTTAATTTCAATGATACGTTTTTGTTTCTGGCTTATTTTATACCGGTTCAATATAAATACCCCAAATAGAATTACCAATAATAGCCAGCCGTACAAAGCATAGCGCTGTGTACGCTCTTGCTTAAGCTGTGCGTGCGTCACTTTTTTTTCTTCCGCAACTTTCACACTGTCTGCTGTTGCTTTCTTATCATATTCATACTGCAACTGGTTTTGCATAATTTGCTTACGGTTCTCTTCTTTATATACACTGTCTTTTAATAACGTATATTTTTCATAATGCATTAATGCTTTTCCTTGTTCCCCGATTTGTTTGTAAGTTTCATAAAGCTTATAATTAACCTCGCTTTCTGTTTCCAATTCTCCTAATTCATGAACCGTTGCTAAACTTTTTTCAAGATATACAGATGCCTCTTTATACTTTTTTTGATCTAAGTAAAGCGAGCCAATATTGCTGTAACTATGAGCAACAGCAGGTTTATCATTAACCTTGTCATTTATTTTTAACGCTTTTTGAAAAGATGCCAGGGCACTGTCTAAGTTTTTTAAGCCTTTATAATTTAAACCGATGTTTGAAACATCCGCAGCCATACCTCTAAGGTCGCCGACTTCTTCATCTAATTTTAAAGCTTGCTGCTGATATTTCAATCCTTCTCTAAATTCTTTTTTCTTGAAATAAATGATGCCAATGTTTGATAAGGAATTTGCGATTTCAGACTTTGAACTCATTCTCTGCTTTATTTTTAAGCCTTTAAAATGGTATATCAATGCTTTGTCGTATTCATCCAATATAGTGTACACAATAGCAATATTGCCGAAGGTTATTGCCATAGATGCAGAATCTTTCAATTCTTCTTTTATTTTTAAGCTTTTTAAATTAAAGTCCAGAGCTTTGGTTAAATCGCCTTTACGCCGGTATATATTAGCCATAGAATTATAACACGCAGCAATCCCGTGCTTATCCTTTATCTCTTTATTTATGACCAATGCCGTATCAATATATTTTAAAGCCAGGTCATAATCCCCTTTATTTTTATGAATTACACATAAGTTGTTGTAAGCGCTTCCCATCCACTTTTTTTCCTGTTTCTTTTTTGCCAAATTCAATTCCTGAAATGTTAGAATCGCAGCTGTATCTAAATTTGTATGAATGTATGACCACACAATTTCGTCCATTGCCATCAACCTGTTTGTGTTGGGTTGCGCCTTACTGTTCCATACTTTCCAAAGAGAATCATTTTCCTGGGCACACATAATTTTTCCGCTAAACATAATTATTAAAAGAATTAACCGGTTTATTTTTTTCATAGTTTTATTCCTATAATATTTTGGGTTTACAGCACTTTATTTTTTTTATTTTTTTTTCCGGTCTCATATTTAACGGGCGTATCATTTAAAGAACGGGCGAAGCCTTCATTCTTAAGACTGTCATCATCTTTACTTGCAGGCGTTTGCTCAATAGCCTTTGTTAATGAATCGGCATCAGTCTGCGCTTTAAAGCATAGGCTGCTTATAAACATTAAAAACAGTAAGCTCTTTCTCATTTTTTATTATTAATACGTACAAGGCTAAATTATACCTGAAATGCTGAATGCGGGGGAATGTCATAAGCTATAAGTTTAAATTTTATATACTACTGCCGGCCAATTCTAAATTCTAATTCCAATGATACAGACGTCGTCTACTTGCTCAAGGTTACCTTTCCAGGTCATAAAGTTTTCATGTACTTTTTCTTTCTGTTCCTTTATAGGAAGATCCGCTATACTTAACAAGCATTCTTTTAAACGCTGATACATGAACTTTTTACCTTTAGGGCCGCCAAACTGGTCGGCCATACCATCCGTTAAGGCATATACAAGATCTCCTTTTTGTAATGAAAATTGCCTTTGTGTAAAGGGCACATAATCTTTTTCATGCTTACCAACCGGCATTTTTTCGCCGGGCAATTCAATAAGTTCTTTTCCTTTTTCCGCACCCGTTCTAATGATCCACACAGGGTTATTAGCTGCAGCATACGTAAAATGTCCATTTGCAAAATCAAAACAGATCAGGCTGCAATCCATACCGTCTTTACCTCCTTCTTCACTTCCGTCTTTTTTTAAGCGCTCAATAATAGTGTTACGGGTATCGTTTAAAATTTCGGCCGGGTTCGATAATCCCTTCTCTACTGCTTTTTCGAGAGAGGAAATATTTAAGATACTCATAATAGCGCCGGGCACGCCATGCCCTGTACTATCGGCAGTGGCAAGCACAAATAAGTTCTTGTTACTTTCTGTTTTAAAAGATGCAGCCCAATAAAAATCGCCGCTTACCACATCTTTAGGCTTATAAAAAACAAAATAGTCCTTTAAATTTTCATTTAACAAGGCAGTTGTTGCCAAAAAACTTTTTTGAATCCGTTCCGCGTAATTAATACTGTCTGTTATTTCTTTATGTTTTTCTTCAATAATTACATAAGCATGTTCCAGTTTTTCATTCTTTAAGGCAAGCTCTCTATTAATCTTTTGCTTTTGCCGATTGTTCCTGTAAGCAGATACCGCAAACATAAACACAACGATCAAAATTCCGGTAATACTGAATATAACCGCTTTTTGTTTTTTATGCTCCGCAGCAGCTATAGCGGTTTCCTTATCATGCTGTGCATTGTATACAGCCTCTTTTTTTTCGAAGGCATAATTCATTTCTGTACGTACCATCTTTTTTGTGTTTTCCTCATTTACTAAACTATCTCTGTAAGTAATGTATTTATTAAAATAAAAGTACGCGTTTTTAAAATCTCCTTTTTCCTTATATATGTCTGAAAGTCCTTTGTAGCACTCTTTTACTCCGTCAATAACATTAAGCTCTTCGTTTATGGCAATTGCCTTCGTAAAATAATCAAAAGCTATCTCGTATTTTTTAAGCTTCGTATTTACGGTTCCAAGGTTGGTGTAAGCATTTGCTACGCCGTCTCTTTCACCAAGCTCCTCTGATATAACTACTGAACGTTGTAAATAAATTAATGCGTCATTATATTTTTTTTGATCTTTATAAATGACGGCAATATTATTTAACAAGCCTCCTATACCCGATTTATCGCCTATCTCTTCTTTTATTTTCAGGCTTTTTTCAAAATAACTTAAGGCATCTTTACTGTTATGTTCGCTGTAATAAATATTCCCAATGTTATTATATGATTCAGAAATAGCTCTTTTATCATCAAATTTTTGATTGATGGCAAGCGCTTTCAAATGATACGTAATTGCTTCTTTATAATTACCCTCCAATTGATAGATGAGGCCTATGTTCCCTAAGCTTTTGGCTATAGAGCGCGGATCGATATTTTTATCACCTGCCGCCATTAACTCTTCCTTAATTTTTAAACTGCTGAAATGAAGCTTCAGGCCTTCAGGATAATTGCCTTTATTCCCTTCGATATTTCCTAAGTTCGAATAACACACGGCCACACCGTATTTGTCACCGATCTCATTTCTTATTTCCAATGATTTATGATAGTAAAAAGATGCTTTAGGGAAGTCACTTAATAGAAGGCTCACCCCTCCCAGGCCGTTATAGTAATTAGCAATACTTT
>JBBRHI010000134.1:0-7318 GCA_038222995.1 Bacteroidia bacterium
GTTTCTTATGGCATTTGGAATAGAATCAACCCCGACGCCGAGTGTAGTAATCGGTTTTTCAATTTCAAACAGAGCATCACCGTGCGCTCTGCAATACCAGTTACCGCCCATCCTGGCAACCAAATCAATTTTTTGCTGATCAATTTTTTTATTGGTATCCAATATGGCTTCATCAATATGTATCTTAACAATTTCACAAAATACTAAATTGCAATTTTCAATTTCTTTCAGCTCAAACACTTTACATTCTAATTGTACAGGGCTTTCTTTAACACGCATGGGCTTTACCAACTCCGAAGCGAGAGCTGTAAAACCGGCTTTGGTAAATTCGCTCACACCTTTTGCATAAGGGCTGCTGGCAAGGCTCATCTGATGAACCATTTTGTAATTTACAATATTAATAACGCATTCGGGAACCTCTTTAATATTTAAGTGAGTATCTTTTGCCTTACCTGTTTTACCGCTCAAATTCGGCGAAAAAATGGCAATCGGCGGCTTGGCGGAAAATACATTGAAAAAACTGAAGGGCGCCAGGTTATGGTTTCCTTTTGCATCTACCGTACTTGCAAAGCAGATGGGACGTGGGCCTACAGCTCCAAGCAAATAGTGGTGAAGTTCGGGTATCGCTAATTCTTTTGGGCTTAAACTTAACATGTTTTTTAGTTATGAAATATGAGTTATTTTATTCTAATAGAATATGGGGTTTTAATACATTTCCCGGTTTAAAATTCCATTTTTTCGTTTAATCTTTTACCCGTTCCTGATCTTATTAATAATATAAGGATGGCCTAAAATTTCGCTGCAGGTTACCGCTGCGCTAACCGTTACGCCCATTACACCATGCAAGTTAAGGCTTTGCCCCGTCAAAAATAAGTTACTGATCTTTGTTCTAGGAGTAATAAATGATTTTAAAGGATCTTTATAATCTTTAATCACCCCGTATAATGTTCCGTCCCTTGACCCTATGTAATCACGGTACGTAATGGGCGTGGCGGAAGTATACGATTGAATGTTCGAACGCAAACCGGGCACGCGTTCTTCCAACACATCTAATATTTTTTCCGCTTTTTCAAATTTAAATAGTTCGTAATCATCGCCCCTGTAGGATACATGATTAGGGATAATATTTTTTGTATCTGCCCATTTCTCGCATTCCTCATAACGCATGTAGGCCATAGCCGTAAAATTTTCCGTAAAACCGGGATGTTTGGAAGAGGTAGTGCCAAATAATCCTACTGTTTCAGGCCAGGTTTGCTCGGTATAATTTGTTCCCGACCAAATATCGGGTTGCGTACAATGGTAAATATTATGGTTAAGATGCTTCATACTTTGAGGCTTGGTAACCGCGTTAATTAAAAACGAAGATACAGTGTTCTCCATAGCCTTAATTCTGTTTTTATAGGCAGGTCTCAATTGCGGGCCTTCAACCATTTCAATTGTTTTGGACAGATCGATACCGGATATAAATAACTTTCCTTCCACAAACTCGCCGTTACTTAATTCTACAGCTTGGATCTCATTCCCTTTAAAATGAAAACGAGTGGCTTCACTGTAATTAAATACATCGCCGCCCATTTGCTTAATATTGTTAGTCATTATTTTGGCAATCTGCGAGCTCCCGTCTACGCACCTGTAAGAGCTTTCTATATATGAATTTACTACTAAAGCGTGTACATAAAAAGGGGTTTTGCCTTCCATGCCCGCATACAGCATATTGCTGCCGCTGATCACCTGCTGCAGTTTAGGATCAGAAAATATAGAATTGATAGCCGTTTTAGAATCAATTTCCATAAACCACGCGTTGCTGATATCTTTTTTTTCTCCCGACAAATTAAATAACGGAAATGCCGCGCAAACCTCTTTTACTTTGGCAATATAAGTTTTAAGCGCTTCACGTTCTTGCGGAAAAATTTCGGCCAGCTTTTCAATAAAATTGTCATATCCCTGTGCATGCGGATAATGTTGTTTATCATCTTTAAACGAAATGATGTCGAAACCGTCCTCATCCAGTTTCTGAAGCTTAAGCTCTTTCATTAAACCAAAATAGGTAAAGTACATGTTAAGATTTTGTCCTTCGTCTAACCCGCCAATATAATGGACGCCTGTATCAAAAATGGCTTTATCCCTGCTGTAAATCTGGAGCGATCCTCCAACTTGCCGGTTTTTTTCCAATACGCAAACCTTCATGCCTTCCTTCGCCAAAATAAATGCCGAACACAGCCCCCCAAGGCCGCTCCCTATAACAACTGCGTCGTACTTATTCATGGTTAAATGATGTAAGTATAATAAATTTTAGGCAAATAGCTATGAAAATAAGGCTTTGCCGGCATATAATTTTCATGTAAATGTACTGTTTGGCGTTCAAATAAAGTATATGATGTATTGGCTAATTGTTATATTTAAAGTTATTTAATTGAATGAGCAAAAAACTTTACCGGTTTTACACATTATTGTTTTTTTTATTCGGCGTTGGTTGTTTTGCCCAAACTTATACGATAAGCGGTAAAATATTCGATTCCGAATCAAAGGAGCCTTTACCGTTTGTACCTGTTATCATTAAAGGAACAACAGTGGGCGCTACCTCCGATTTCGACGGTAATTATTCTCTTACAACCTCTGTTCAAGGCGATTCAATTATAGCAAGCTACGTAAGTTATAAAAAAGGAAGCCGCGCCATTAAAAGCGGGCAAGATCAAATCATCAATTTCCCGATGGTGTTGCAAAGCGTTAACTTATTGGAAGTAGTTGTAAAAGCAGGCGAAAATCCTGCACATCGCATTATCCGTAATGTTATTGCCAATAAAAAATACAATAACAAGCGTCGTTTAGAAGCGTACCAATACGAAAGTTATAATAAAGTTGAATTCGACCTGAATCGTATTCCGAAAGAAATGCAACAGCGAAAAATATTTAAACCCATTAAGTTTGTATTTGATAATGTAGACAGCCTCAACTCCGGGGAAAAACCTTCCCTGCCTATATTCATCACCGAATCCTTATCAGATCTTTATTATAGAAGCAATCCAAACCTGAAAAAAGAGGTTATTAAGGCCAGTAAAATTACGGGAATAGAAAACACCAGTGTTACCTCTGTAATGGGAGATATGTATCAGAATATTAATGTTTACGAAAATAATATTTTAGTGTTCGGGAAACAATTTACAAGCCCTATCTCAGATAACGGATTCTTTTATTATAAATATTATTTAGAGGATAGCTTATTTATCGGCAATACCCGTTGTTACCAGATCCGATTTAAATCGAAGCGCCCGCAGGAACTTTGCTTTAGCGGTAATATTTGGATCTCAGATACCACATGGGCTGTAAAACGCCTTGAAATGGCTATTCCCAAAGATGCAAATATTAATTTTATAAAAGCCGCAAATGTTGTTCAGGAGTTTAGTAAGGTAGACAGTACTTGGATGTTGAGCAAAGACCGTTTAGTGATTGATTTTTCAATGTACGACAATCAACCCGGTGTATATGGCCGTAAAACAACCTCTTATACTGATTTTGTGATTAACAAGCCGAAAGAAACAAAGTTTTATGAGTTTGGCGATAAAATTATTGTAGAAGATTCCGCGTCATTACACACCGATGCTTTCTGGAACGAGAACAGGCATGACAGCTTATCGCAACGTGAACAAAAAATTTATCACATGATTGATACTATTAAGAGCCTTCCGGTTTATAAAACATGGGTAGATATATTTACCATTTTTATATCGGGATATAAAGTGGTTAATAATTTTGAAATCGGGCCATATTACAATATAATTAGTTATAACAGGATAGAAGGTCCGCGTGTGCGATTGGGCGGCAGAACAAGTAGTAAATTCAGCCGCTGGTATGAGCTGCAAGGTTATGTGGCTTACGGGTTTAAAGATGAAAAATATAAATACAGCATAGGGTTTAAAACCTTTATCAGTAAAAAACCGCACCGGCAATTGGTAGGCATGACTTATAGAAGTGATTACGAGATTTTGGGACAAAGTCAGAATGGGTTTTCTCAGGATAACCTTTTCGCCTCATTTTTCAGAACAAGCCCGCTGACTAACTTAACACGCGTAGATCAAACATTTGCGTGGTATGAAAGGCAATGGGCCGAAGGCTTATCTTCAAAAATCACATTGATCGGCCGAACCATTACTCCCTTAATTGCCAATAGTTACAGGTATTACGGGAATGACGGCAACATTCATACTAAAGAGAGCATTCGTAATACCGAGGCAAGAGTCAATGTGCGTTTTGCGCATAAAGAAAAATTTATAAACGGGGATTTCTCACGCATCAGCCTCGGCACAAAATGGCCGGTGTTCCAGGTTAATTATTCAAAATCACTGCTTAACGCGTTTAGAGGCGAATACGATTACCAAAAGGTGGTGCTGAATATAAGTGACCGCATCCGGTTAATATCGCTGTTGGGTTACACGGATTATGTTGCCGAAGTGGGGAAAATATTTGGGGCAGTACCTTATCCTTTGATGGAATTACACGGTGGTAACGAAACCTACATTTATGATTACATGGCTTACAACATGATGAAATATTATGAATTTGCGAGTGATAAATACGCTTCAGTAGGGTTGTTCCATCACTTCGAAGGTTTATTATTCAATAAAATTCCTTTAATCCGTAAATTGAAATGGAGAGAAGTAGTGACAGGGAAAGCGCTTTGGGGCAGCGTAAACGACAGGAATCGAAACACAATTATTTTCCCTTCAACCCTAAGTGCTATAGGTAACGTTCCGTATGTTGAATTAAGTGCGGGTATAGAAAATATTTTCAGGGTATTCAGGGTCGATGCGCTTTGGCGTACCACGCATCAAAGGGCCAAGGCTATTGATAATTTTGGTGTGAAATTCGGGTTTCAAATGACCTTTTAAGAGGGGTTCCTTCACAAATTTTACCGGTTGTGTTGAAATTTCTTTACTTATATTTGATTGATAATAAATTCACAACATGATACTTCGTTCAGAAAATTTAGTAAAAAAATATAAGAGCAGGGTAGTAGCCAATAACGTAAGCGTGCAGGTGCAACAAGGTGAAATTGTTGGTTTACTTGGTCCTAACGGCGCCGGTAAAACTACTTCTTTTTACATGATCGTAGGAATGGTAAAACCTAATTCGGGTAAAATATTTTTAGACGATATAGACATTACAAGCCAACCTATGTATAAGCGTGCACAACTGGGTGTAGGCTATTTACCTCAGGAAGCATCGGTGTTTCGTAAGTTAAGTATTGAAGATAATTTGCGTGCCGTATTAGAAATGACCAAATTAACTAAAGCAGAGCAGGCACATAAAGTGGAAAGCTTATTGGATGAATTTGCTTTGCACCATGTCCGTAAAAATTTAGGGGATCAATTATCGGGCGGCGAAAGAAGAAGAACGGAGATTGCCCGCGCCCTGGCAACCGATCCTAAATTTATTTTGTTGGATGAGCCTTTTGCAGGGGTTGACCCCATTGCCGTAGAAGACATTCAAAGCGTAGTTCGTAAATTGAAAGATAAAAATATCGGCATTTTAATTACGGATCATAATGTGCACGAAACCCTCAATATTACAGACAGAACTTATTTGTTATATGCCGGGGAAGTTATAAAATCGGGTAGTGCCGAAGACCTTGCCAATGATGAAATGGTAAGAAAAGTTTACCTCGGTGCCAACTTCGAATTAAGGAAGTAAAATCTTTAAAAATTTATTTTAAATTCCGTAAATGATTCCAGTGATTTGTAATTGGTGAAATCAGCATTATTAGAATATACCTGATAAGGAGTATTATTGTACAAAATAACCACATAATACGTATCTCTGTTATCAAGCCACTTTAGCTTCATAGAAAAAGTTCCGTCGCTTCCTGTAATGGCCCTGCAAATTTCCTTACGATCTTTGAAAATTTCCGTTTTTGCAATTAGGGAACCCTTTTTCTTGTAAAGTACTACAGAGCAATTTTCAGCAGGTGCCCCTGCAGTATAACCATTGACCACTTTTCCGCTGAATGTAAGAGGGGTAAAAATCTTTTTCTTACAGCCGCTAATGCATATGGCAAATGCTATCAAAAAAATAAAAAAATAATTTTTGTTCAGAATACTCATGCTTAAAGCATTAATTGGTTTTTATTTTTGCTAAACGTGCCTTTACTTTTACAGTGGTAATTGTAACAAGCGGTATGAGGATCGGATTTTTCTTTGTTGTCTCAAACTGTGGATAAAATACAACGTCGTAACCCGGATTGCTCTGCATTAAGTTATAAAGAGCGTAATTGGCCGTTTTTTCTCCGGACATCAATACGCCTATAACAGGAATACTGGCAAGCGAAAAATTAGCAGGCATAGAACTTTTAACTTCTCCTTCTTTTTTATTAAATAATCTTTTCCAGTCAATTCCAAACACTTTAATGGTTTTAGCTTCTCCCGTTACCTGTTCTGAAAATGTAAAATCTTTACTGGTAAAATCAACCCTTGAGTTAGGCTCTCGAATACTTTGACGTACATTTACACAAGCTGATAATACAAAGACACTCAGAAGAACAAAAAGGCATTTTTTGTAGATTGATTTCATTTTTTTAATTCAAATATACAGAATAATCTATTACATAGATGAGGTTAAATTACTGCCCTTTTTTTAGATTAGTCTAAAAATTTGTTTCGTTTCGTAAAACTATTATATTTGCGCCGTGGAAACTTCACAAATATCTTATACCGAGGAAAATTATATCAAAGCTATTTTTAAGCTCCAGGAAATAACTAAATCAAAAGCTATTTCAACAAACGATATTGCCGAACGGTTATTTACACAGCCTGCTACAGTAACAGATATGATGAAGCGCCTGGCAGAAAAGAAAATAGTAACCTACAAAAAATATTACGGCGTACACCTTACTTCCAAAGGAGAGAAAATAGCATTAGACATTATTCGGAAACACCGTTTATGGGAAGTATTCTTAGTAAATAAACTCAATTTTAAGTGGGAGGAAGTGCATGATATTGCGGAACAATTAGAACACATTAACAGCGATGACCTTATTACCAAGCTCGATGATTTTTTAGGCAACCCTAAATTTGATCCCCACGGCGACGCCATTCCCGATAAGCACGGTAAAATGAAACATGCTGATTCTGTTCCGCTAAGTTCCGTTACAAAAAAGCAAAGCTATATATTTTGCGGGGTGGCAAATCACGAAACTCGCTTTCTTCAATACCTTAACACCGTAAAGTTAACATTAGGCAACACGATACATATCGAATCGATCAACAGTTTTGATTCATCTTACAAGGTCAGGATCAATAACAAACATTCCGAATTTTTCAGTGCG
>JBBRHI010000135.1:0-7292 GCA_038222995.1 Bacteroidia bacterium
GTGCTTTGAAAATAATTCGAAAATATCGCTGAGGTTATCTTCCGCAATAAACGAAAAATCTTTCGGCTGAATAGATAATAATACTTGGTTTACTTTAAAAATATAAGAGGGAATATTTAACCTTTTTTCTCCCTCTTTAATAACAGTACCTTCTTCTTTAGGGTTTAAAAAAGATTTTACATACAACGGAATGTGTTTGTTTTGCAGCGGCTTAATGGTTTTTGGATGTATAACGGTTGCGCCGTAATAGGTTAGTTCAATAGCATCGTGATAAGAAAGCTCATCAATTTTTTTGGTACGGTTAAACCATTTGGGATCGGCATTTAATACGCCGGGCACGTCTTTCCAAATAGTTACATTTTTTGCATTAAGGCAGTATGCTAAAATAGAGGCTGTATAATCAGAGCCTTCTCTTCCTAATGTTGTGGTAAAGTTTTCGGACGTGCCTCCTATAAAGCCTTGGGTAACAAATACTGTATTTGCCTTTAATTGCGGGATCAATAATTTGTTTACTAATGATTCCGTTAATTCAAAATCAACCTTTCCTTCACGGTATGTATTGTCGGTTTGTATAATTCCTCTAATATCAACCCACATGTTTTTAAATCCTGCTTCATTTAAGTAAGCAGACACAATTTTGGTAGAAATAACTTCTCCCATACTTACTATCTGATCATATTCGAAATCGTAACTGTGTGTGGGTTCATCTTCTATGGCCCAATGCAGCTCCACAAAAGTATTTTCAAGTTCTGTATATATAGGGTGGTTTGGATTTAAAAAAAGATCTTTACAAATTTTAAAATGAAATTGTTTTATTTCTTCTAAGATCTCTTCCGGATTTCCGTTTTTATAAAAAAAAGTATTTACAAGATTTTCAAGCCCATTTGTTGTTTTACCCATGGCCGAAACAACAATTCCTAACGATTGATTGGGAAAGCTGTTTAAAACGTTTGCTACATTCTTTACGGCTTCCGCGTCTTTTACAGAGGCTCCTCCAAACTTAAATACCTGCATAATTTAGTGTTTGAGCAAAGATAAGCATGCCGGGAAAATAACGAAGCCTTAAAAATGTTTTTTATAAACTTCTGTTACTTTTTTAGACCACGGTGGTTATAGTCATTAACTCACTAAACATTTTATATATAAAACACCACTACTTATGAGCTCAGGAAAAGAAACACCAAGACAAAAGATGATCGGCATGATGTACCTTGTACTTACGGCTCTGCTGGCTCTTAATGTATCTAAAGAAATTTTAAAAGGGTTTGTAACTGTTGATGAAAGTATCGAAAAATCGAAACTTATCTTAAATGAAAATAACCTTCGTGTACAAAAAGCATTTGAAGAGTATGTGAAAGACGGGAACTATGAAGCAAAGCCTTACCTCCTTAAGGCCATTGAAGCGCAACGTACGATTCGTTTAACGGATGCTTATATTGACAGTATAAAGTTGATAGTGGTTCAAAAAACAGAAGGGAGCGGCAAAAGAGATACCTCTCAATTACGGTTTATGGATAAGCTGGACGATTACGATACGCCTACTCATGTAATGATCGGCTCAGATGAAACATCGCCTATTACTACCAAGTACTCTGCAAAGGCGTTGCGGGAACAATTGGAAAATTTGCACACGAATTTAACGGTAATGCTGGACAACATGCAAAAAAATAAAGAAACAAAATTAGATGCGGCAGACCTTAGTGCCTTAAAACAAAAATTAAATACGATTAAACCGGTTGACAGGAATATAAGTAATGACGGAATAAAATTAAACTGGGAGCTTGAAAACTTTTATCACATGCCGATGGCCGCCGTTATTACTAATTTAAATAAGATGCAGGCAGATATGAAAAATATAGAATCTGAATTTTTGCATGTGTTTGCCTCCGCTTCAAGTAAGTTTGTTTTTAAAATTGATAAACTGCAAGCTAAGGTCATGGCTCCGTCGGCTTACGTATTAGCGGGACAGCCCTTTAAAGCAGATATTGTATTAGGAGCATCGAGCAGTGAATTAACGGGTGATCGTATGAAAGTATTAGTGGGTGCGGAATATGATACCTTAACTAAGAGGATGACTGTTCCGGGTTCGTCCCTTTCTATTGCCGACGGTATGGGGAAATATGAAAATGCAACAAGCGTGACCGGGCAAAAGAATTTGAAAGGAGTTGTCGTGTATAAAAATCCGAGAGGTACTGACGAATATTATCCCTTTGATTTTTCTTATATGGTGGCACCGCCTTTTACTGCTGTGTCTGCTGATAATATGAATATTTTTTACGCAGGCGTGGATAATCCTATAAGCGTTTCTTCTGCCGGGTTTTCTCCTGCTGATGTAAAAGTAAGCATTACAGGCTGTGGCGCTGAAGCTAAATCAACTGCTGCAGGAAAATATGTGCTAACGGCAAAGTCTTCCGGAACATGCATTATTGTTGTATCGGCAAAGGTTAATGGAGTATATCAACAGCAAGGTCCTGCCAAACTATTTAGAGTAAAGGATATTCCGCCGGCAGTATTACGGATTGGCGGAAAACTAGCCGTTTCTAATTTAGAATTTACAAAAGGAGAGCTAAAAGGGATTGGGGCATTAGGGGCGGAGTGCCCTGGATTTATGTTTCCCGTAACTATGGTAGTGAAAAGCTTTAACCTCGAACTTGCAGGAATACCGCCTATTACCTGTTCATCTAATGCGCTTAGCCAAGAAGCAAAGGAGGCACTTGCTAAAATGCGGCCGGGACAAAAAGCATATATTGATAATATAAAAGTGTCAACTCCTAAAGGAATTATCACGCTTCCGGTAGCTCAAATACGGATCAAATCTTAAAACAAAAAAGGCTTTCTATTTAATTAGAAAGCCTTTTAGTATTTAAAAATAATTTACATTAAGCCTTTTCTAATGCTTTGCTTGCTTTACCGGCATTTAAAATAGCTACTTGTTGCGCTATGTTTTGTGCCATTTCTCTAAAAGATAATGCTTGAGGTGTTGTTTCCTGCAAGATGGCCGGCCGGCCTATATCTCCTGCTTCGCGGATACTTTGTACTAAAGGAATTTCACCAAGTAAAGGTAACCGCATTTCAGCGGCTAAGTTTTTAGCGCCGTCTTTTCCGAAAATATAATACCTGTTTTCCGGTAGTTCTTCCGGTGTAAACCACGACATATTTTCTACGATCCCTATAATAGGAACGTTAATGGTAGGCAAATTGAATAAGGCAATGCCTTTACGCGCATCCGCTAAAGCTACTGCCTGCGGTGTACATACAATTACCGCACCCGTTAACGGAATTTGGCTGCACAAAGAAATTTGTATATCACCGGTGCCCGGAGGAAGATCCACAATTAAATAATCGAGCTCGCCCCAATTGGTATCCATAAATAACTGCGTTAAAGCTTTAGATGCCATTGGTCCGCGTAACGCAATTACCTGGTCGGGGCCTGCCAGGAACCCAACAGAATTTAATTTAACGCCGTAACTTTCAACAGGGCCCATTTTTGGTTTGCCTTCGTATTCTGATTTGCCGGGCATTTCATTCTGTACATCAAACATAATAGTTTGTGAAGGCCCGTAAATATCAGCATCCACTAAGCCCACCTTAGCGCCTTGCTGTACTAAAGCAATGGCCAGGTTAGAAGCTATTGTAGATTTTCCTACACCGCCTTTACCGGAAGCAACTGCAATAATGTTTTTTACTTTCGATAGGGTAGTGTTGTCTGTAGAGCGCGTTGACGTAACAGTTGCGGTCATATTTACATTCACGATCGCTTCTTTGTCTACATAATGTTTAATGGCATTAACACACGCATTATGGATCATGTCTTTCATAGGGCAGGCAGGTGTTGTAAGCACTACCGTAAAAGAAACATTTTTTCCTTCCACCTTTACATCTTTTATCATGCCTAATGTAACCAGGTCTTTTTTAAGATCCGGGTCATCTACATATTTAAGAGCATCTATTACGCTTTCAATCGTTATTTCCATAATTTTAAGTGTTTCTTCCGATTCATGATCTTCACATTCATAACCGTAATAAGTTAAATTTGTTTAGCAATATTTAAAAGAGCGCCTTCTTCGAAATCTCTTCCCATAATTTGTAAGCCAATCGGCAGACCGTTACTATGTAAGCCGTTAGGTACTGATATAGCGGGGCATCCAACGATATTAGCCTGGACTGTAAATATATCTTCCAAATACATTTTTATAGGATCGGCGCTGTTCTTCCCAAATTCAAAAGCAGTTCCGGGTGTTGAAGGCGTTACAATAAAATCGTATTGCGATAAAATATCACGTGTTTTTTGACGGATCTTATTTCTTACTTTTTGTGCCTTGCCATAGTACGCATCATAGTAGCCGGCACTTAGTACAAAGGTTCCAAGCATGATGCGGCGCTTTACTTCTTTGCCGAACCCTTCGCTGCGTGTTTTTTTATACGTGCTCTCCAGGTCAGTGGCATTGGGGCTTCTGTAACCGAAATGTACCCCGTCGAAACGCGATAGGTTAGAAGAAGCTTCGGCGGTAGTTAATACATAATACGTAGGTACTAAAAAATCGAGGTAAGGGAAATCGACACCTGTAACCGTGTGGCCGTTTTTTGTGAGCCTATCTAATGCATCCAGTGTTTTGGTTTTAACTTCAGGGTCTAAACCGTTAGCTTCCACACACTCTTTTAAATAAGCTATTTTGTAAGGTTTTTTTTCGGACAATGCAGAAACGTAATTGCCTACTTCTTTACGGGAAGCGGTGGTATCATATTCGTCGGCTCCTGCCATTATTTCTAATAATAAAGCAGCATCATCTAATGTTTTTGTAATAGGCCCTATTTGGTCAAACGAAGAAGCATACGCGATTAATCCCCAGCGCGAAATACGGCCATACGTTGGTTTTAAACCTACGGTTCCCGTAAAGGATGCCGGCTGGCGAATGGAGCCGCCCGTATCGGAGCCTAGGGCTACATGGCATAAGTTGGCTGCTACAGCTACAGCCGAGCCTCCGGAAGAACCTCCCGGAACTGTTTTTTCATTTAGAGGATTTAATACTCTTCCGTACGCTGAATTTTCGTTACTGCTCCCCATCGCAAATTCATCGCAGTTTAAGCGGCCGATAATGATCGCATCTTCCGCTAATAAGCGTTCTACAACTGTTGAAGAATAAAGGGATTCAAAGCCTTCGAGTATTTTTGAGGAGGCAGAAACTTTATGCCCTTTGTAACAGATATTGTCCTTTAAGCCGATAATTACTCCTGCCAATTTGCCGGCTGTTTTAGAGGCAATTTTTTCATCAACCAACTTAGCCTGAGTAATGGCTGAATCATTAAACACTTCTAAAAAAGCGTTTAAATGTTTTTTTTCTTCAATAGCTGTAAAGGCCTCTTCCACTAATTGTTGGGAGGAAACTTTTTTTGCTCGCAGATCATCTTGCAGCTGCGCAATGGTTGTAAATGTATACACAGAGTTAATGTATTAAATAATAAAAGCGTCAATCAACCGAAAGACGCTTTAAATTTGATTTAAAAGATAAATTATTTATTTTCTCCTTCGGTCGTATTTTCTCCCTTAGAGGCTTCTTTAAAATCTTTAACGCCGCGTCCTAATCCTTTCATTAATTCAGGGATTTTTTTACCTCCGAATAATAAAAGAACGATGACTAAAATGATAATGATTTCAGGAGCTCCCAGTCCGCCTAATATACCTAAGATTAATGCTTGTGCCATGATTGTAAATTTAGACCATAAATATACGGTATTATTAGTTTTTAACCAAATTCGGTAAAATGCGCTATTTTTGGATAAAAATAGAGGAAATGATAAAAAAAATTGAACATATAGGAATAGCCGTAAAAGATTTAAACCATTCGAATGACCTGTTTAAGAAGCTTTTCGGGAAGGAACATTATAAAGTGGAACCTGTGGAAAGTGAAGGGGTAAGCACTTCTTTTTTTATGCTGGGAGAAACTAAAATAGAATTATTGGAAGCAACAAATGAAAACAGCGCCATTTCAAAATTTATTGAAAAGAAAGGAGAAGGCATTCATCACATTGCATACGAGGTGGATGATATTTATAAAGAGATGGAACGCTTAAGGTCGGAAGGCTTTGAGGTTTTAAATAAAGAACCGAAAAACGGTGCTGATAATAAGCTGATCTTTTTTTTACATCCTAAAACCACTAACGGCGTTTTGGTAGAACTTTGCCAGGAGCGTAACGAAGAGGTTTTATAGTTAAGCGTCAATGCTTGTGTGCGCGAAAATCGCAGGCCTTCCGTTCTGTAGACAAAAACTCTGCCTCGTTCTCTAAAAAGTTATGACAGTAATGATCACCCTTCGACCCGCCCTGGATAATAAAATAGTTGATCGCGAATAGTTCATAATTCAGGTCGCCGTAAACCCAACGATTAAGTTTTGAATATAGTTTTGATTTCACTTTCCACTTGTCCGTTACCGGTTTAAAAAAATAATTAAAGCCGGCAAATTCCATGAACTGGAATGTGTGAACCATTTCGTGCGCATAGGTGTCAAAAAATAAATTGTTGTTCCGTAAAGTATCATCTATTAAAACCCCGTTGGTTAAGGTGGATGCTACCAGAGTTGGAGAATAGCTGATCTCTCTTGTCCTGAACACCGGGGTTCCCGAAGCAAGGCTTGTTTTAGCATCAAATTTACCGTGAGCGGCTAAAAAAACAGTAGCCGCAAAAGAAGATGCCATCACCCTCGGTTGAAATTTACGGTTCTTTGTATCCAGTTCTAATCTTAAAAAACCGATGTCGTAATGCCATACTTCCCAAAAATTTCTGTTGGCGGAAGCGTTCTCTACAATTGAATTTCCGGCATCAAACACAAACCTTGAGAGGTAACCGTATTCTAATTGCTGCCGCACAGAAATTAATGAATTAATTCTCTTACCGCTGTACATCAGCATTCCACCCCCTGCGCCAACTACAAAACCTTTTGCAAATGCTTTATACCATTTTTGGCCTTTATGTTTATTAATAATAGAACCAACTCCTCCTGAAACAGCCCCAATAAGGCCGTTGTAGAGCATGGATTGCGCTTTATAGTCTTGCGCTGTTGCAGCCTGTTTTGTAAAACAGGCGAGTACAATAATGCATATAATTCTTTTTAGAAAAGAAAGAGTGTTTAAAGATTGCATAACCAATATTTGTAACGAATAATCAAATTAGAAGCCGGCGAATTTAGTTTATCAGGGAGGTTTTACGTGTATCTTTCATAAAAAGATAAACGATCAACGAAATAAAAATGCAAAAAGTAACGTAAAGGTAAAAGTAGGATTCGTGGCCCGCATTC
>JBBRHI010000136.1:0-7224 GCA_038222995.1 Bacteroidia bacterium
GTTAATATTGATAGGCGCCTTAATTTCCACATCCAAAAAACAAACCATCTCTCAAAATACTTCTAAAAAAAGTGTGGAAGGCTTAGGCGAAGATTTTAATGCTAAAAAAAGTTTACTGTTAACGAAAGGTGATACCTTGCCGTTAGGGAAATACATGGTAACCTATAAAGGGAAAGAGCGCATTGGAATAGATGTTTTTTTTAGGATGGATTATTTTACAAAGAACGAAAAAGGCGCTTTGGTAAAAGCCTTTGAGTTAAGCCCGATGGTGCAGGATAACCCCCGTATGGGTAAAGCGTCTAACCCTGACACAAAGCACTTTTTAAATAACGATATCTATACACACATCACCTACGCAGATCTTTCAGACGATTCACCTAAAAATAAAGATGCCTACAAAGAACCTGTTAATTTTGTGGGGCATATGGGAGATACCATTTTTGCCGGTAACGCCATTATATTAATTGACAGCATTACCACTAACTTAAATGAAGAACAATTTTCCAAGAGCGACAGCTCTTTAGTAGTGACAGCTATTTTAAAAGCCACCGATGTAAACGGAAAAGTTTACAGAGCTACTCCTAAATACATTTTAAAGAACAGTATGGTGATGCCCGATCAATTTGAGTTAAACGAACTTGGCTTGAAATTTATTTTCTGGAAAATTAACCCAACCGAGGGTAGCGTGGAGATACAAATGAGTGAAAAAGTAAGCAACGCCAAAGAGTTTGTAGTCCTTGAAGCCTATATGTTCCCTTACATTAATTTGTTGTGGTTGGGTTGCCTGGTCATGATAACAGGTACGCTCATCGCTATTTTTGAAAGAAGAAGAGTAAATAGGGTAATAAAGCATACTTCGATCCCGGATAAAATTAAGTAGTATGTTTAGTAAAGTAAATTATTTTTAAAATTAAAATGCCGTTACAGCCCCTAAACATAGTTATTATCGGAGCAGGAAATGTAGCACAGCATATAGCGGAATCTTTTGCCGACATCCACACCCTTAAATTAGTAGAGGTGTTTAACCACCGCAGATCGAAGCAGGCCTTGGCTTTCGCTAAGAAACATGAAATCCCCTTAATAGTTAATTATAAAACTATAACTACCACGGCTGACCTTTATATTATTTCCGTGAAAGATGATGCAATTGCCGGGGTAGTTGAGCAACTTTCCGCGTTAAAGTTGAAAGGCATGGTTGTGCATACTTCCGGAAGCACTGATATAATTATATTGAAAGCTGTTTCAGAGTATATAGGCGTATATTACCCTTTACAAACCTTTACAAAAAAAAATGCGGTTGATTGGAGCACAACTCCTTTATTAATAGAATCTAATAATCCAAAGGGCTTAGCCGTGCTTAAAAAAATAGCACGCTCTATATCAGGCACTGTTAAAACGGTTAATTCAGTTACACGACTGAAGCTGCATGTATCGGCTGTATTTGCATGTAACTTTACTAACGCTTTGTATGCTGCCGCTTTTAAAATTATTGAATCTGATTTGAGTAAAAAAGATACCGAGTTATTAAAACCTATTATGTTGCAGTCGTATTTAAAATTGGACACCATGAGTCCTATACAAGCGCAAACAGGGCCGGCGATGAGGAATGATAGAACGGTGATGGAAAAACATTTGTCTTTACTAAAATCGGATAAACAACTAACGGCTGTGTATAAATTGCTGTCCGGCCTAATTATTAAACAACATTCATAAACTGATTTCTGTGGAAAATTTCAAGCAAAAACTGACGCGTATAAAAACAATTTTGTTGGATGTTGACGGTGTGTTAACTAACGGCCAGGTATTATTAATGGAGAACGGTGAGTTTGTGCGGAACATGAATTCGAAAGACGGCTATGCCTTGCAGTTGGCTGTTAAGAAAGGATACAGGGTCACCATTATTTCCGGAGGCCATAGTTTAACGGTTAAAAAAGCGTTAGAAAATTTGGGCATCATCGATGTATTTTTAAGTCAACATGATAAGCTGCAGTGTTACAAAGATTACATTAACGAGCATGAGCTGAAAGAAGAGGAGATTTTATATATGGGGGATGACCTTCCTGATTATGAAGTGATGAAAAGAGTAGGTATAGCAGCTTGCCCCTATAATGCGGCAAACGAGATCAAAGATATTTCCATATACATTTCAAACAGGAATGGCGGTGAAGGCTGCGTGCGTGATATTATTGAGCAGGTAATGCGTTCACAGGGCACATGGGAAATTACAGGTTGGTAAACCGGTGTTAGTGAGCCTATAAATTAACCAGTTTCTTGTCCAGCAAATAAGTGACTTTCATAATGGCGGCAACACTTATGCCGTCTGTTATCTCGCCTTTCATTACCATTTCAAAAGCTTCGGTGAGGTGTACCTTTTTAACTTTCAGATCTTCCGTTTCTTCAGGTTCTGCTTCTTCAAAACGTAAGCCGGTTGCTAAAAAAACAAAGGCATGCTCATCAGTAGCCGAATTACTTAAATGCAGCTGCATGATCTCTTCAAATTTGTCGGCAACAATTCCGGTCTCTTCTTTCAATTCTCTTTTTGCTGTTTCTATCGGTTGTTCGCCAAGCGGGCCGCCCCCTTCGGGTATTTCCCAGCTGTAAGCATTTAAAGGATACCGCCATTGGCCAACCAGCCAGGTAAAGCCGTCGTTACTTAAAGGCAAAATACCTATCGCGAGGTTTTTAAAATTTACAACACTGTAAATGGCAGGTTTACCTGCCGGGTTAATGGTTTGGTGTTTATTTACGGCAATCCATGCCGATTCATAAACTAATTCGGAAGACAGTGTTTTCCATGAATTAAGCGGATCGTTTTCTTTCATATACTAAATTAAAGCCGGTTAAGTAATTTCTGTATTTTATATAACCCGCTGCAAATAAAGTAAAAATTAACCCCTTTTTGCCGAAAATTAATTTCGATGTACGCTTCATAAATAAAAATATGCTTTTAATAGGTTAAATAGCTGTTTCAAACACTTAAATTGTTAATACCGGCTTATTTTTTGTAGTTTTAGAAACCCTAAACGAATTATTTTCGTAAAAGTTAAAAATTGTTATGTTGAGAAAACTATTACTGTTATTTATCCTTTCATTTTCGTATGTTATACATTCTCAAACAATGTATTGGGTTGGGGGATCCGGTTATTGGAATGATGTTAATCATTGGTCTAACAATTCCGGCGGTTCTATTGCAGGTGTTGTGCCGGGAGTTCTTTCAAACGTAGTATTTGATGATAACTCGGGATCAGGAAATGCAGTGATACATGCCGCGCAGAATGTTGAGATAGGATCTATAAGATCAACCAATCGTAATTTTCATATTCAGCTGATAGGCAGCCCCACCGTTAATTTTAAACTGAATGCATCGGCAAACCTTAATGAATACTTTGCATTTGATTATAACGGTAAGATTTTATTAACCCCTTCGCAAGCTACTGTTTATCAATTTTCACAAACTTTATTTAAGGGAGAATTAGTTGTCAATTCAAATTATCCTTTAGAACTAGGTTTTATAAACAGTATTTCTAAGATCACGTTTTCCGGGAATTTTACCTTAAAAAACACTATTGCTAAATCCGCAGATATTCAATTTTTGAACTCTACGGTAAATTTAAATAATGTAACCTTAAATTCAAGAACGTCTTTTGCTCTTGTAAACTCTACTGTTACAGGTGCTGCCAATGTAATTAATAAATTAATTGTACCGGTAAACAGTTTGAGTACATCACAAGTATCGGCCTTAACAAGTTCTAACATTATTTTTAAAACGCCTATCCCTCAAGCTTGCAACCCTACATTGGTTGGGTCTACAAACCCCACATGCCAAGGCTTATGTAACGGCACGGCCACCATAAGTTTAGCGGCCTGTTCTAACCCCCCATATACTATACAATGGCTAAATGCGGGCGCAGCAGCCCCTTGCCAGGCCTTGCCGCCTTTTGAACCGGCTTATGTAAGCGCAACTTATTCTGTAAATACACTTTGCGGATGCGGAACTCAATATGCGGTACTGATAGAGAATTCCATCGGTGAACAAAACGTTGTAAATGTTGGTATTATTGATCCTACGCCAACCTTATTGTCTTTTTCATTCTTACAACCTACTTGTAACGGTTTATGCAACGGGCAGATCAGGGCTAATTTAATTTCAGGGAGTGCCCCGCTTACCTTAAATTGGAACCCGCCGGGAGTTAATCATACAAACGTGATCACAAAAGATACATTAAAAAATGCCTGCGCCGGTTCTTACGTACTAACAGCTACCAATGCTAACGGATGTATCAATACATTTAATACGACATTAAATCAACCTGCTATACTTTTACCTAACGGAACGAGCAGCAATGTTACCTGTAACGGTTTCTGTAATGGTTCTGCAACTATTTTTGCAACGGGAGGTACAGGCCCTTACACCTATACATGGAATCCTGCATCACCTACAGGGTCAGTTAATCCTAACTTGTGTATAGGTGTAGTAACTGCTACGGTAACAGATACTAAAAGCTGTACAGCTACTTATTCTACTAATATTACTCAGCCCCCGGCTATTACATTAACGGTTACAAAAACTAATTTGATTTGCGGTGCTTTATGCGACGGAACAGCATTCATTTCCGCTTCAGGCGGCAGTAATGTTGGTTTTACATATTCCTGGACACCAAACGTTTCTAATACTTCATCTGCTTCAGGGCTCTGCGGAGGAGGTTATACGGTTGATGTAAGAGATAATTTAAACTGTTTAAAAACAATTACATTCTCCATAACAGCGCCCCCTACACTTACAATGGTTCCTACACAAACCAATATAGCGTGCAACGGTGCATGCACGGGGGCTATAAACATGAACCCTTCTGGCGGCACGGGTAGTTATACATACTCATGGAGCCCTTCTGTATCATCAGGCCCAGTAGCAATTAATCTTTGTGCATTGCCATATTCTTTTACGGTAACAGATGCCGTGGGTTGTACATCCATTAAAACAGTAACGCTTACACAGCCTCCTGCATTGTCTTTGACTATGACCAAAACTAACCTGGCATGTTTTGGAGTATGTAACGGAACTGCTTCAGGGAATATTACAGGCGGAACCGCACCTTATACATATTCATGGACAGCCGGCGCTTTTACGGGGCAGGGTACAAATTCTGTTACAAATTTATGCCAGGGCACTTACACGTTAACGGTAAAAGATGCAAACAATTGTTCTGTAACGGGCATAGTGGTTATTACGCAGCCGTTGCCTATTGCTCTTAACATTACTAAGGTATTACCAACCTGTAACGGATTATGTAACGGATCTATTAATGCCTCGCCGTCGGGCGGTTCGGGCATTTACACGTATACTTTACAGCCTCCGGCAGGTGCCCCTATCGTTTCTAATCCTCCGTTTACAGCGCTTTGTGCCGGTTTATATACATTAACGGTTAGTGATAACCTTGGGTGTGCTATCAGTCAAACCATTAATTTAACGCAGCCAAATCCTATTTTATTATCCTTAAACTCAACGCCGATCAATTGTTTTAATCAATGTAATGCTTCTATATCAACTGTGGTAAACGGCGGTACGCCCGCCTATACATTTACATGGAGTAACGGAAGTAACGCTTCGGCTATTAACAATCAGTGTGTAGGAGTATATTCAGCAACGGTAACCGATTTTTTCGGTTGCACGGCCACAGCTTCTGTTAATATTACCTCGCCGTCGGACATGACCGTTTCTATAACGCCTACAAATCCTAATTGTGATGCTCAGTGTACGGGTATTGCTGCTGCAACAGTAAGCGGCGGTACGCCTAATTATACTTATAATTGGAATAACGGAGATGTGGGTAACCTTAGCCCGGGTTTATGCGCGGGAAATTATACGTTAACTATTCGTGATTTTTTTAATTGTGTGAAAATACAAACTGTTGCGATAGTAACTCCTCCGGCTTTAACGCTGACACCCGTAAACGGAACAGTTACCTGCTCAGGTGCCTGTAACGGCGCTGTTTCCGTAACTCCAACAGGAGGTACCGCCGGTTATTTTTATAGCTGGAGCTCTGTTCCTACACAAAATACCCAAACTGCTACAGGACTTTGCGTAGGAAATTATGCAGTTTCCGTAACAGACAGTAAAGGATGTGTTGCATTTACATCTGCTAACGTAGCCCAACCTACAGTTCTTACAGCATCTGTAAGCAACGTTCAGCCAAGCTGTAATGTATGTATAGGTTCGGCTACCGGTAATGGTATCGGCGGAACAGCGCCTTATTCTTATTCATGGTCAGGCGGACAATCCGTACAAACTCCTACAAATTTATGTGTGGGTGCTCAAACAGTAACTGTTACAGATGTTAACGGGTGTAGTGCAACTTCAACCGTTAATATTTCTCAAACAGTAATTGTACTGGTAACCTCTAACGGTAATACGCTTACCTGTAATGGCGGTTGTACCGGCGTAGCTACTGCTAATGCCAGCGGAGGTGCAGGACCTTATTCTTATACCTGGACCCCTGCACCAATACAAAACACACCAACCGCTATAAGCTTATGCGCCGGAACATACAGTGTAATTGTAGCTGACATAAACGGTTGTTCAAATAAAGACCAGGTTACTTTTACAAACCCACCGGCGATGACCTTTACGGTGAGTAAAACAGACGTTACCTGTAACGGAGCTTGTGACGGAACAGGGACTGCAGGAGCAAGCGGAGGAACAGGAGCTATTACTTATACATGGCAACCGGGTAATTCACATAGTACAAATGTAACGGGTCTTTGCCCGGGAGTTTATACTGTAACGGCTTCCGATGCTAATAACTGCTCTCAAACGCAGATGATTACTATTACAGAATCTAACTCGTTAACCGCTACTTTTTCATTTACAAATCCTTCGAGCTGTCCTGCAAATGATGGAACCGTCTCTTTTGTACCTTCCGGCGGGGTAGCTCCTTACAGCTTTACCTGGACACCGGGCGGTTCTTCAAACCCTTTAACAAATCTTCCGGATGGCACATATGTATTGAATCTACTTGATGCCAATGGGTGTTTAAGATCTTTTACAACAACCTTAAGCGATCCGGCAGGCCCTACTGTTACAGTAAATTCCAGTTCAATAGCATGTTTTGGATTATGTACCGGCGCGGCCACATTATCTATTACCGGCGCGGGCCCGTTTTCTATCAACTGGCCCTCTATACCGTCAATCAGCCCTATAGTAAGCGGTTTATGTACTGGAAACTA
>JBBRHI010000137.1:0-7215 GCA_038222995.1 Bacteroidia bacterium
AATTTTCTAAAACAAAAAACCTCAACAGTTTTCACTATTGAGGTTTTCGAGGTCCCGTCCAGGTTCGAACTGGAGTAGCAGCTTTTGCAGAGCTGTGCCTAACCACTCGGCCACAGGACCATTCATTTATTTTTTTAGAGAGCTCTGTTTGCTCTAAGTCTATCCGCCAATTGGCAGACAAGAACCAATAAATAGAATTTTAATTAAAATCAACCAAATTCATAGAACGGGTAGCAAAAATAAGATTTTTTTAGCAAATTGCTCTAAATATTTTTAAAAATATGCAGATTCATTCAAAACTGCCTAATATAGGTACTACCATCTTTACCGTAATGAGCGGCCTGGCCAAAGAATACAATGCTATTAACCTTTCACAGGGCTTTCCCGATTTTGATGCTAACCCCGACCTGCTTGAGTTTGCAAAAAAATATTTAACCGACAGCTTTAACCAATATGCGCCAATGCCCGGTGTTTTAGCACTGCGTGAGCAAATAGCCGTACTCATGCAAAATTGTTACGCCGTAGTATATAATCCTGAAACGGAGATAACCGTAACTGCCGGCGCTACACAAGCTATTTATACAAGTATTGCCGCTTTTATCAGTAAAGGCGATGAAGTTATTGTGTTTGAACCGGCTTATGATTGCTACACTCCCGCTATTGAAGTAAACGGCGGAAGTGCAAAACCAATTGAATTAGAGTACCCGGGCTTTACCATTAACTGGACTACAGTTAAAGATACCATTACGGATAAAACTAAAATGATCATTATTAACTCGCCCCACAACCCAAGCGGAACAACTCTTTTGGAACATGACCTGCAGGAGCTTGAAAAATTGGTGAAGGATAAAAATATTATTGTAGTAAGCGATGAAGTGTATGAGCATATGGTGTTCGACGGAAAGTTACACCAAAGCGCAGCACGGTTTAAAACACTGGCGTCTCAATCCATCATTATTTCTTCTTTCGGAAAAACGATACACGCAACGGGTTGGAAAATAGGATATGCTGCAGCGCCAAAAGAGCTGATGCAGGAATTTAGGAAAGTGCACCAGTTTTTAGTATTCTCAGTAAATCATGCCATGCAACAGGCCTTAGCAGAGTATTTAAAAAATGAAGTTAATTATAAAGGCCTTCACCAATTTTATGAAAGTAAGCGAAATTACTTTCAATCGTTGATCTCTTATTCCCGCTTTATTATAGAGCCTTGCACCGGAACGTATTTTCAATTGCTTAATTATAAAAACATAACTCATGAGTGCGATACTGACCTCGCTGTGCGCTTAACAAAAGAGAAAGGTTTAGCTGCCATCCCGCTTTCCGTGTTTTATAAAAGCAAAAAACAGCAGCATTTGTTGCGCTTCTGCTTTGCTAAAAAAGAGGAAACTTTGCAAAGAGCCGCTGAAATAATTTGTACCTTGTAATAAATCCCCTAAAAAAACGATTATGAAATTTGTTCTTGTCCTCTTTTGCTTATTGGTATGCCGCGCTGCTAAATCGCAAGACACTCTTTATTATAAAACCGGGAATAAACCGGTAGTGGTATTAAAAGAGATTACACCGACAGAAATAAAATATTTGAAATTTGATATGCAGGACGGACCATTGTTCGTTGTCAATAAAAACGATATCAATAAGATCGTTTACAAAAACGGCTATACCGAAGTAATAGTGCCCGTTGTTATTAATGCTCCACAACAACCTGTAATTTATCAATCATACTATAAAGAAAAAATAAATTATAATGATACTAAAGTAAGGTATAAAGAATTAGTAAGCTTAGCGCATAATCATAAAGATATGATACGCCAACCCGAATTATCACAGCTCGCCTTATCTATAAAAAAATTAAAGCCTGCACAAGACGGCACCAGAACAGGCGCCATTGTTTTTGGTGCGCTGGCTATAGCAGCAACCGCTGTGTACAGCGTGGCAAATTTATTGGATAACGGAAATGATCCCGAGCTTTTAGCGCCGCCTATTGCGTTGGGAGTGTTGGCGGTTGCCCTTACCTCTTTATCCATAACCTTTAATATAAAATTAAGACAAAAGCGAAATGCCTTTGTAAATTTGTACAATAAATAAATGGTTTTGTTATCCTTGTTAAAGGACTAGTTGCAATGAAAATTTATATTTTACTATTTGCCCTTTCTATTGTAGGCCGGTTAAAGGCCCAGGATACCCTGTTTATAAAAGATTCAGAGCCTTTATTGGTAAGGGTTTTAGAGATCTCTAAAGTTGAAGTGACCTATAAATTTTTTTTTAACCCCGACGGCGTAATCCATAAAGTGGCCAACTCTCAAGTAACACGCATTGTTTACGAAAACGGAAAAGAGGAATCACGGTTTCAGCTTGCGGAAAAAACATCGGGAGTTATTATTAAAGGTTACAAAGCCGGAACTTTTATAGTAAACGACAATCACATCAGTATAAACAACCGTGACATTACGCATAAGGAGGCTTTTAAAATAATGCTGAAGCGTGATCCGCAGGTAAATTCGGATGAATTAAATAGTATGCTTTTAAATGCGGAAAGTAAAAAAAATGCCCAAATTGGATTTACAATCGCGGGCCCCGTATTTTTAATCGGAGGTTTATATTTAGGAAGTAGAAATTATTATGGTCCGCAAGACAAGTCAAAATTAAAGACTTATGTATTAACGGGCTTAAGTCTTTTTGTGGTTTCAGAAATAACGGGAATGATCTACAAATCAGTCAAGAACAGGAAAATAAAGAAGGCGGCTCTGCTCTATAACCAAGAAATTTCTTTTTAACCGGCATTTATATGTAGTGTTTTTTAAGTACATTTAATCTAATGAAAAGAGCCTTAATATTATTTTTTTTCTTAGCCTGTATAACCATCAAAGCTCAGGACACTCTTTATAAAAGAACAGGCGAAGCCCTTTCTGTAAAAGTATTGGAAATAAGTGCCGCTGAAATCAAATATAAACGTTTTACGATGCAGGACGGGCCCGTTTTTGTTTCGGACAAAAACGAGATCAAAAAAATAAAATTTTCAAACGGCACCATCGATTCTTTTATAGTTGCCGAGCCTGTTGTAGTTGCTAAACCACAAATTATCATTCAAAACCAAACACAGTATCAGGCTCCTCCCAAAGGCATTATTGAAAACCCCCGGGCCGGACTGTACTATTATAATAATTTGCCGATCCCGGAGAAACGCATGTTATTTTTAGCGACCGATAAAAATCGTACATGGAGAAATAAGGATCTGGATAAAGCCATTATTGCCACGCGCGATTATAAAAGCAATCAGTATATTACCGGTTTTGGCGGCCCGGTGTTGGCAATAGTATGCTTAATAGCGGCCAACCAAACGGCAAAAAATAGTTCTTCGAACGTAAGTGCTGCATTGGGCCTTAATGCTATAGGTATTTTTGTGGCATCACAAATCATCACACCTATGTTTAAAAGAAAAAGAATACAGAATGCTCGCAGAGTAGTGGAACTTTACAACAAGGAAGTATTAAAATGAACCTGAACATTACCCTTATTCAAAGCACCATTTACTGGGAAGACGTTGAAAAAAATTTATTGCATTTAAGCAATAAGTTGGAAGTAATTAATAGCCCGACTGATATTATTGTGCTGCCGGAAATGTTTACTACGGGTTTTACCATGAAACCCGATATGCATGCTGAAGTACACGGCGGCAAAGGCTTACAGTGGATGCAGCAACAAGCTGTAAAAAAACAATGTGTTGTTACAGGGAGTATTTCAGTAAAAGAAGAGAACAGTTATTACAATCGCTTGTATTGGGTAAAACCGGACGGTACTTTTTTAATTTATGATAAGCGACATTTGTTTAGCATGGGCAAAGAAGATTTGCATTATCAAAAAGGAAGTAATAAATTAATTGTAGACTATAAAGGTTGGAAAATTTGTCCGCTGGTATGTTATGACTTGCGTTTCCCGGTATGGAGCAAAAACATAAAGGAAAACCCATACGATGTTTTAATTTACGTAGCAAATTGGCCTGAGGTACGCAGTTACCCGTGGAAGCAGCTTTTGATAGCAAGGGCCATAGAAAACCAATGTTATGTTGCAGGGGTTAACCGTATAGGCGCCGACTATAATAACATTAACCACACAGGCGATTCGGTAATTATAAACCCAAAGGGTGAAATAATAAGTAAAACAACTGCTAATGAAGACAGTACTGAAACCGTTAGTTTATCGTTAGATTATTTGAAAGAGTTCAGAGAAACATTTCCCGTTTTAAATGACGGCGAAACATTTACCATACACTAACAGTTGTTTTACAAATTCATGTATTACTTATTGTTTTTAAAAAGATCGCCAATCGCATGTCCTAATCCGTCCATATCGTGATTGAATTCTTCTTTAAAGTTTTTCCAATGTTCTTTTGAATCGTCTTTATAATCGGACAATTTAGCCTTCATGGTATCATTTCTTTTTTCAAGATCGTCGATCTCCTCCTCGTATTTTTTACGAGCTTCCCCTTTTTTATCTTTTGATTTAGCTTTAAGTTCAGCTATATCTTCCTTATTTTTTTCGATCTTCGCATTTACTTCGGCAACAAATTCATCGCGTTCCCTTTTCATGTCATCTTTTGTTTCATCCATTTTAGCATCCAACTCTTTTGTAGTTTGATCAATGTTTTCTGAAACTTCTTCTTTTTTTGATTCTGAACACGATGTAAAGCCTGCAACACCAAGCATTGCAGCTACAACGGCAATTGTGATAATTTTAGTTTTCATAGGTATATTGGTTTTTAGATTGTAAATAAGAGGTTTGTTTTACTTGCTTAATGTAAATAAGACATCTTTAATTTAAGTAAATGATATAATAATTTAACACGGTTGCAAAACAGCACCATAATAAATAAGGAATTTGCAATAAGGCGGATGTTTTATGAACATGATTTAATTGCAGGATCCAAAAAGAAATAGATGCTATCAGAGCAATGATAATTACGAATGCTAATTCAGGGTTTCTGAAACCGAAAAAAGCAATGGTCCAAAAGAAATTTAAAGTTAGTTGAACCCAAAACAATACCACAGTGTTTTTATATGCTGCAGTGCTTTTAGTATTACTCCTTAATGTATTATAAAACGCCACGCCCATTAACAGGTACAGCAGCGTCCAAACGGGGCCAAAAATCCAATTGGGGGGATTAAATTCAGGTTTATTTAAATAGATGTACCAATTTTTGATGGCATTTACGGTAAAAAAACCTGCAATTATTCCTATAACTTCACAAAGCGCAATAGCGCCCGCCAACTTTTTAAAATCAATATGTTTTGTAACCGAATTCATAGGTTTATATTTTTTATAAAAATGGAGACTAGTGTTAGTAGTCTCCATCCGGTTTTATTTTTAAAGTGTCAAGATTTTAGAGTGTAAAAACGTTTAAAACATGGAAATGAAACAACCTATTTTAATTAAAACTTTTAGTATAGTTAAAGAGGTTTAAATTAAGGTCTCTGTATTTTTTTATTAAATCATTTGCTTTCCTGATGGCCGTTTGTTGTTCTAAGATGTGCTGTCTTATCTCGGCAGGTATTTCAACGTCTGATCTAAGTGCATAGTCGTATGCTTTGATAGCAGCTTCTTCACCAAATTCACAGCTGTCTAAAATAGAATTACTATTATTAGGTGTCACCGTATTTTTAATGCTCATCCAGGTAATAAAAAGTTTTCCGGCTAAACTTGTATCTTCATTATAATTTCCGCCCAATGCCTGTATGTATGATTTTAAATCATTACTAAACCCTAAGCTTTGCAATGATTTATCTTTAAAAATAGATTTAAGATTGAAGTTATCTGCTGCTTGTTCTTCGGCCTTTATATAGCCTTCCCTACGGTCATTATTTATTTTAACTAAATCGTTGAGCATAATCATTAAATCTTTATTAGTACCGAAAGTCCCCATTACATTATATTTAGCATGACTTTTCAATTAAAATGCCAGCCTTAATGGCTTCATTTTATTGAAAATAAGTAACTTACCAATAAATATGTAGAATTATGTACTCAGGCTAATTTGGAAAGATAACCCTGAAAGTAGTTCCAACCCATTGTTTAGATTCTACTTCAATATGTGCTTTATGAGATTTTATAATATTAAGAGTAGAAACCAATCCTAAACCCATACCGGTTTTTTTAGTAGTAAAATAGGGCTCAAATAACATTTTAAGGTCCTCTTCTTTAATTCCTGAGCCGTTATCTTTAATTAGGATTATGGTTTGTTCTAAATTTTGAGTTAAACTAACGGTTAGCAAACTGTTTTCGCCTCCCATGGCTTCTACAGCGTTAACTAGTAAATTAAGGATCGCTATTTTAAATTTTTCTTTATCAAGGGTCCTGACTACCGGAAAATTTAACAATGAAATATCTGTTTTAATTTTTTTAAGATCGATCCGGTCTTGCGCTATTGATATAACTTCTCTCAATAAAGCATTCAAATCAACCAATTCAGGTCTTATTTCAATTGCTTTACTGGACTGTAAAAGTTCCGTAATAATATCATTAATGCGCTCGGCGCCTCGTTTAATAATGTCAATGTAGGGTTTTTGTGTTTCCTGAATGCCTTTTTCAACAAACCCTTCCAGTGATAAACCTATATTAGTTAAAGGGTTTCTTATTTCGTGTGCCAGGGTTCGTACCAGCCTATACGTAGCTTCCAGTTTTTCTGATTGTAATTTTGCCTGCTCCCCTTGCACCCGCATGGTTTCATCATAAATAATCCCCTGCCAGTAAACATTTTCATCGTCCGTTTCAAAATAATTTAACGATAGGTTGCCTGTTTTAATTTCGCCGTGCTTGGTAACGAGTTTAATGTTGTAATTATAGATACTTTTTTTATCTACAATCAGTTTTTTAAATGACTGCTTATCACTATCGTCTATAAAACTTAGAAAAGATTTATCCTTAAGTTCATCGGGCGCATACCCCAATAAATATTCTGATGCCGGATTGGCCGCACTAAAATGTAACAAGGGATCACAGGTAAAAATAAAACTTAAAGCATTTTCAAATATTAATCTGTATTTTTTTTCGTTATCATTAATTACTTTAAAACTCTTGTAGCGCTCATAGGCGTAGCGCAAACAGCGTTCAAGCTTTTCGGAAGTTAGGTCGCTTTTAATAAGGTAATCATATGCGCCGTTTTCAACAGCCATTTTATCAATTTCAACGGTGCCTTTACCTGTCAGTAAAATAACGGGCTTG
>JBBRHI010000138.1:0-7134 GCA_038222995.1 Bacteroidia bacterium
TCAGAAAGGCTTATCCAATCAGCTTTATACGGAACTTCGTAAGGCTATTAAAGATCTGGATATCCCGATACAAATTGTTCCGCCCGAAAAAATAAACCGGATCACCACTAAAAATCACCAGGGAGTTTTAGCGTTTATTGCGCAGGTTACTTACTACGAAGCGGAAGACATGCTGGCAACCATCTTCGAAAAAGGGAAAGTACCTTTGGTTTTAATATTGGATAGGATCACAGACGTTCGTAACTTTGGCGCTATAGCCCGCAGTGCCGATTGTGCAGGGGTTGACTTTATTGTGATACCAAGCAGGGGAGCGGCACAAATAAATGCAGATGCCGTAAAAACCAGTGCCGGCGCTTTAAACAGGATACCTGTATGCAGGGAAGAAAATTTAAAAAACACCATTGAGTATTTTAAGGAAAGCGGCTTGCAGATTGTTGCCTGCCATGAAAAAACAGAAAGCTATCACTATAATGCTGATTTAACAAAGCCTACAGCCATTATTATGGGCTCCGAAGAAAACGGGATTTCAAATGAATATATTAAACGCAGCGATATGCAGGTGAAAATTCCGATGGTAGGAAATATAGCTTCTTTAAATGTATCGGTAGCAACCGGTATTATTTTATTTGAGGCAGTGAAGCAAAGGCTTTAAAAAAACTTAAGAAACGACTTGATTAAAGAGATAAAAGGACAATTAGATAAAAGAGAAAATTAAATTTTAAATGTGAATGTAATTTATCCCCCGTTTGGAGAGGCATTGGCAGGAAATGAAAACAATTGAAGACATACAGGAACGTGGGCTCATTAAAGAATGTGTCTTTAAAACAGCGCGTTCAGGCGGTGCAGGCGGCCAAAATGTTAATAAGGTTGAGACAAAAGTAGAGCTGTGGTTTAACATTACCGATTCTCAAAAATTAACGGGCGAAGAAAGAGATGTGTTATTAAAAAAATTAGCGAACAAGCTTGATAAAGAACAGATACTTCACTTACAGGAACAGACAGATCGTACTCAACTAAAAAACAAAGAATTATTAAAAGAGAAATTTTATAAAATAATTCTTTCCGCTTTAAAAGTTCC
The DNA here is from genome assembly GCA_038222995.1 of Bacteroidia bacterium. Classification (GTDB taxonomy): domain Bacteria; phylum Bacteroidota; class Bacteroidia; order B-17B0; family Aurantibacillaceae; genus UBA4416. The sequence goes on from JBBRHI010000138.1 coordinate 1,079, forward strand.
GAAACCGCGTAAAGCCACTAAAATCAGCAAAGGTGTTAAAGCCAGGCGCTTGGATAATAAAAAAGTAAAAAGCGAAGTAAAAAAATTACGTAAAAAAATAATTTAATTATGGCAAAAATATTGATCATTGATGACGAAAAAGCCATTCGCAGAAGCATTAAAGAAATTCTGGAATTTGAAAAGTATACAGTAGAAGAAGCTGAGGATGGGCAACAAGGCCTTGACATGGCATTGAAAGGCGGTTACGACGTCATATTAAGTGACATTAAAATGCCAAAATTAGACGGCGTTGAATTGCTGACTAAATTAATGGCTAACGGTACAGAGTCTTCTTTGATTATGATGAGCGGGCACGGTAACATTGAAACCGCTGTAGACACTGTAAAAAAAGGTGCTTACGACTATCTTGCCAAACCAATTGATCTGAACCGTTTATTAGTAGCAGTGAGGAACGCATTGGATAAAACAACATTAGTTACAGAAACAAAAAATCTTAAAAAGAAAATTAATAAAGGGTATGAAATGGTGGGCGATTCAAAAGCGCTGAACCATGTGCGTGAAATGATTGAGAAAGTAGCGCCAACCGATGCCCGTGTTTTAATTACAGGAAGCAACGGAAGCGGAAAAGAATTAGTGGCACGCGAAATCCACAATAAAAGTAACAGGGCTAACGCGCCTTTAATTGAAGTAAATTGTGCTGCTATACCAAGCGAATTAATTGAGAGTGAATTATTCGGCCACGAAAAAGGAGCATTTACAAGCGCTGTAGCCACACGCAAAGGTAAGTTTGAATTGGCGGAAGGCGGAACCATTTTTTTAGATGAGATCGGTGATATGAGTCTTTCTGCGCAGGCTAAAGTACTACGGGCTTTACAGGAAAATAAAATAACGCGTGTAGGCGGTGATAAAGAAATAAAAGTAGATGTAAGGATTTTAGCGGCTACCAATAAAGACCTTAAAAAAGAAATTGAAAGGGGAGAATTCAGAGAAGATCTGTTCCACCGTTTAAGTGTTATTCCCATTAACGTACCGTCCTTGAACGACCGTAAAGAAGACATACCAATGCTTGCGGAGCATTTCATTAATATGATCTGTACGGATTACGGCATGCCTTTAAAAACAATTTCGAAAGCCGGGCTAACAGAATTACAGAAAAAAGATTGGACCGGTAATATCCGCGAATTCAGAAATGTAATTGAGCGCTTAATTATTTTGTGCGGTAAAGAAATTACAGACAAAGACGTAAAACAATTTGCTTAGAAAAATGGACAAACAAACCGAAGCGGATTCATATTATAATAACCTGGAGCAAATGAGCATTTATGAGCTTTTGCAGAATATGAATACAGAAGATACATCTGTTCCGTTAGCTGTAGCAAAAGCCATTCCTCAAATAGAAAAATTAGTTCAAGTGATTGTTGAAAAAATGCAGCAAGGCGGACGATTATTTTATATGGGAGCAGGCACCAGCGGAAGACTGGGAATTTTGGATGCGAGTGAATGCCCGCCAACATACGGCATAGAACAGGGTAAGGTAATAGGTTTAATTGCAGGAGGAGATACCGCTATTCGTAAAGCGGTTGAATTTGCCGAGGATGATGTAAATCAGGGGTGGGAAGACCTGAAAGTATATAATATTAATTCGAAAGATGTAGTGGTTGGTATTGCTGCATCGGGTACTACGCCTTATGTAATAGGAGCGTTGGAAACGTGTAATAAAAATAGTATTGAAACCGGTTGTATTGTGTGTAATAACGGTTCACCTGTTGCTTCTGTTGCAAAATTTCCTGTAGAAGCTGTTGTTGGTCCCGAATTTGTAACCGGCTCAACCCGAATGAAATCGGGTACTGCGCAGAAACTCGTTCTGAATATGATCTCTACTTCGGTAATGATTAAACTGGGAAGGGTAAAAGGAAATAAAATGGTGGACATGGCTTTAAGCAATAATAAGTTGGTTGACCGTGGTACGCGCATGATCATGAAAAACACGGGACTTGAAGATTACGAAGCAGCCAAAGCGTTATTATTAAAGCACGGCAGTGTAAGAAAAGCAACAGAGAATTTTAATTAGTTTCGAAATGCCTCAACCAAATAACCCTTTACATGCTAAAACCTTGCAAGCTATTTTGGAAGAATTAGTATTGCGTTACCGTTGGGACGGTTTGGCATATCACATAGATATCAATTGTTTTAAGGAAAACCCGAGCATTAAATCGAGCTTAACCTTTTTACGAAAAACGCCTTGGGCCCGTAAAAAAGTAGAGGAATTGTATTTAAAGAGTTTCGAATAATTTAATTAAATTTGTTTTAAGTCAACTTAAAAGATGAAAGCATTAGCTATAAAAAAGGAATTACATACTGTAATTGATGTAATTGAGGATAAGGAGTTTTTAAAGGCAATCTATATACTTCTTAACGAAAAGTCTAAAGAATATACTTATGAATTGAGTGCTGATGAAAAAAAAGAGCTCGATAACTTAAGTAAACAACATAAATCAGGGAAAAGTAAATCATATTCAATGGAGGAAGTTAGAAAGTATGCGCACTCTAAATTGAAAAAATGAAGTACTTGATTGAGATAAAGGAATCGGCAAGAAAAGGTGCAGTAGAAGCCTTTTTATATTACGAAAGCCAACAACAATACCTTGGAGATAGATTTTTAGATAAAATGGAGCTGCAGCTAAATCACGTTTCTAAGCATCCAAAATTATATTCTGAAAAATACAAACAATTTCGCCAGACTTTAATTAAACCATTTCCTTATTTAATTATTTTTGAAATTATAGAAACAACAGTAGTTGTACACAAGGTGATTTTCGCAAAAAAACATCCTAATAAAATTTATAAATAGTTTTTGAAAAACACCTTTAACATACATGAATTTACGGACGGCATACTTTCGTCAAATATTTCGTATGTGAGTAAAGCTATAACCCTTGTAGAATCCACTAAACACGAACATCAGGAACAGGCAAGAGAGATCATCAACGTAATTATTCAGCATAGCGGTAAATCATTCCGCTTAGGAATTACAGGTGTACCCGGTGTCGGTAAAAGCACCTTTATAGAAAGCTTTGGTTTGGAGGTGATTGAACGGGGACATAAACTGGCCGTATTGGCTGTTGATCCCAGCAGTCAGCTAAGCAAAGGAAGTATATTGGGAGATAAAACACGGATGGAACAATTATCCATTCATCCCAAAGCGTTTATACGGCCTTCCCCAAGTTCGGGAAGTTTGGGCGGCGTAGCGCGAAAAACAAAGGAAAGTATTATTATTTGTGAAGCCGCCGGTTACGATTACGTTGTTGTAGAAACCGTGGGAGTAGGGCAGAGTGAAACAGCCGTTCACCGGTTAACGGATTTCTTTTTGTTATTGATGCTTGCCGGTGCCGGCGATGAGCTCCAGGGAATTAAACGCGGCATAATGGAAATGGCGGATGGCATGGCTATTACAAAAGCAGATGGAACGAATTTAGATAAAGCTAAAATGGCCCGCGGAGAATATGCGAAAGCTTTGCATTTATTTCCGCCGACTGAAAGTGATTGGGTGCCTGAAGTATTGACCTGTTCAAGCACGGAAAACAAAGGAATAAAAGAAGTGTATGATATGATCGATAAATACCGTCGCCATACAGTATCCAACGGTTTTTTTGAACGTAAAAGAGAACACCAATCAACGCAGTGGCTTCATCAAACCATTCACGATATACTGATCGACCGTTTTTATACAGATCCGAAAATTAAGAATGAGATCTTTAAAATAGAGCAGCAGCTGAAACAGAATACCGTTAATCCTTACCAAGCGGCCATGGACCTTTTTAAAAAATTATAGATTTATTAACACCTTTTTGGTCAAATTTGATAGTATCTTTATCGGATGTCTTTTCAACTTATTTCAGAATTTGAGCCTACCGGCGATCAACCTTCCGCTATAAAACAATTAGTGGAAGGCATAAACTCTAACACCAAGCACCAGGTTTTATTAGGTGTAACAGGGTCAGGGAAAACCTTTACGGCCGCCAATGTTATACAACAGGTAAATAAACCAACCCTTATTTTAAGTCATAACAAAACACTTGCCGCACAGTTGTACAGCGAGTTTAAGCAGTTTTTTCCGAATAACGCGGTTGAATATTTTGTAAGCTATTACGATTATTACCAGCCCGAAGCGTATTTACCGACCACCGGAACTTATATTGAAAAAGATCTTCAGATCAATGATGAAATTGAAAAACTGAGGATCAGCGCTTCTTCCGCTTTATTATCCGGCAGAAGAGATGTGATCGTGATATGCTCTGTATCCTGTATCTACGGTATCGGTAACCCGACTGATTTCAGGAAAAATATTATTTCCATAGAGACCGGCAAAGTAATGTCACGCAATAAATTGTTGCATTTATTGGTTGGCGCTTTATATTCCCGCACTACGGAGGAGTTTAAACGAAGCAACTTCAGGGTGAAAGGTGATACGGTAGACGTGAATTTATCTTACACAGATCACAGTGTGCGTATTAGTTTTTTTGGTGATGAGATCGAAAGCATTGAAACCTTTGATACAGAATCAGGAACAGTGATCGAAAAATTTAATGCCTTTAATATTTACCCGGCAAATATATTTGTAACAGCACCGGGAACTATTGAACGCGCGATGTTCCAAATACAGGAAGATCTTGAAAAACATGTAGCCTTTTTTAAATCACAGGGTAAAGAATTGGAAGCGAAACGTATTGAAGAACGCGTTAACTACGATCTTGAAATGATGCGTGAATTGGGCTATTGCAGCGGTATTGAAAACTATTCGCGTTACCTGGACGGTCGATTACCGGGCACACGTCCGTTCTGCTTAATGGATTATTTTCCGGACGATTATTTATTAATGATCGATGAAAGTCATGTGACCATTCCGCAAATAGGCGCCATGTTCGGCGGTGACTTATCCCGGAAACAAAACTTAGTGGAATATGGATTCCGCTTACCTTCCGCATTAGATAACCGTCCGTTAAAGTTTGAGGAATTTGAAGCATTAACTAACCAAGCTATTTATATATCGGCAACTCCCGCCAATTATGAACTGGAAAAAGCGGAAGGAGTAATGGTAGAACAGTTAATTCGCCCTACCGGTATTTTAGACCCTATCATTGAAGTGAGGCCTGCAACAAACCAGGTAGACGACCTGTTGGAACAAATACATACGGTTGTGGAAAGAGATGAAAGGGTTTTAGTAACAACACTAACCAAGCGTATGGCGGAAGAGTTGACCAAATATTTAACAAAATTACAAATTCGCTGCCGCTATATTCATAGTGAAGTAGATACATTGGATCGTATTGAAATTTTGCGACAGCTGAGAGTCGGGATGTTTGATGTATTGATCGGAATTAATTTATTAAGAGAAGGACTGGATTTACCGGAAGTATCGTTGGTATGTATTTTGGATGCTGACAAGGAAGGATTTTTAAGAAATGTACGAAGCCTTGTTCAAACTACAGGCAGGGCAGCACGTAATGTGAACGGACGTGTGATCATGTATGCCGATAGAATGACGGACAGCATGAAGCAGACCATTGAAGAAACGGCGCGTCGCCGTCAAAAACAAATTGAATATAATTTTAAGAACGGGATTACGCCGAAACAAGCGGGTAAAAAAATGTTGTTGCAGCCTAATTCAGGCATTGAAGTGAGGGCAGACGGTAAATTGGTAAAAGCATACTTAGAGCCTGAAGAAATAAGTTACGCGGCAGATCCTGTGGTTCAGTATATGAATGCCGATGAATTGAAAAAACAAATCACTAAGCTCAAAACCGCTATGCTTAGGGCTTCTAAAGAAATGGACTTTATGGAAGCCGCGCGCTTAAGAGATGAAATGTACGGGCTGGAAAAATTGTTGAAGGATAAATAGTGTCTTTATATATATTATAAGTTATATATAAATAACCATTAATTTTAACCGATGAAATTTAAATTCTATTTTCTTAAAAGTCCTTTTAATTTTATTTTCCTTCTTTTTGCGATGAGTTCATTTACGGTTACTTCTCAATCCGCAAAGCCGACTTATA
>JBBRHI010000139.1:0-7118 GCA_038222995.1 Bacteroidia bacterium
ATACGGTAGTAGCCGGTGTGCCTGTTGAACAGCGTATTGAAAAAGGAGTTATTTATAAATTAAATTATGTTACTCATGGAATTGAATAAAAAAATAGCAGCGGGCTTAGCCGCAACATGTTTGATCATGTGTTGTTTTACAACCAACGCCCAAAAATACTGGGTAAAGTTTACCGACAAAGCCGGTTCGCCTTACAGCATCTCAAACCCAAGCGCTTTTTTATCGGCTAAATCAATAGCCCGCAGAACCACGCAACATATTCCGGTTAACCTCACGGATATCCCCGTAAACCAAACGTACATTAACCAGGTAAATGCCACGGGAGCTGTTGTGTTTCAACGGTCTAAATGGTTGAATGCCGCTATTGTTATTATTACAAATACGGTTCAGTTAAATGCGGTTAACAGTTTAAGCTGCGTGGTGAGTTCTACGCCGGTTAACCGTTACGCAGCATCAACGCCCGATAGGGTTTTGCCTGAAGCACAGGCTGTGCAACGTTCATCAAATGTAACCACGGGTTATAACTACGGGCCTTCAAGTACACAGGTAACCCAGTTAAATTTAGAATGTATGCACAATAGGGGCTTTAGGGGACAAAACATGACCATTGCCGTTATTGATGACGGGTTTAATAATGCGGATGTAAACCCGGTGTTTGATTCGTTAAGAAATGAAGGACGTATTTTAGGAACACGCGATATTGTAGCAGGTAACACTTCTGTTTACGAAGATGACGCGCATGGCGCAGAGGTACTATCCTGTATGGCAGGTAACTCACCTGGGAATTTAATAGGGACCTCTCCTAAAGCAAGCTTTTATTTATTTCGTTCGGAAGATGTATCCTCTGAAAAAATTATTGAAGAAGATAATTATGTTGTGGCAGCAGAGTTGGCTGACAGTGTGGGAGTGGACATTATCACCACTTCTTTAGGCTATACCACCTTTGATATTTCATCTCAGGATCACTCCTATGCAGACCTTAACGGAAAAACATCGGTTGCCTCTATTGCCGCTAATATGGCGGCCCGCAAAGGCATATTTGTATTGAACGCTGCCGGTAATGAAGGGGCAAGCGCCTGGCAACACATTGGTGTGCCTGCCGATGCAGACAGTATTTGTACGGTAGGTTCAGTTAACGGAAGCGGAATCCATTCGGGCTTTAGTTCAGTAGGGCCAACGGTTGACGGAAGGATTAAACCCGATGTGAGCACTATGGGTGAAGGAACCTATGTATGTCAGCCAAACGGCGTGTTTACATCCGGTAACGGAACTTCTTTTGCATGTCCTGTGATGGCAGGTGCTGTAGCATGCTTATGGCAGGCAAACCCCGGTAAAACCAATTGGCAGGTGTTAGATGCTATTCGTAACGCCTCCACACAATATGCAACGCCTGATAATAATTACGGTTGGGGAATTCCTAACATGTGTTTAGCAAATACGTATTTATCGACTTTGCCAAACAGTATTAAAGAAATAAAAAAAGATGCCGTGAAATTATTTCCTAACCCGGCCAAAAATCAAATCAGCTTTACGATAAGTACTGTGCCGGAATTTGTTACACTTACGGATGTATTAGGAAACGGGATTGATTTTTCTTTTTCTCAAAAAGACATAACGGCTTATACGTTACAGTTTAATAATGCGATGTCGCCGGGTTTATATTTTATAACGGTGAAAACCGGCGGAAATTCTTTTCAAAGTAAATTTATAAAAGAGTAATTTAATGTGTTGACGGGAAAATTTGTCCACGCAAGCTATATAATAAAATTTCTTAATGCTATGTATTGTAGCAATCACCTGCTATAAGATGCTGTAATTTTATCTAAATTATTTCCTTTCTCTCTCTCATGCCTAAACTTTATTTTGATGCTCAACGCTATGCCGATCTGCCCCTGCATTACGGGAAAGTGCCGCCATGGCTCTATGAACGGATGACGAGGCTTGGCGGTGCTATTATAGAATCTATTATTTTAGAATACGGAAAAAAAGAAGTCCTGGCGCGGTTAAGCGATCCGCTATGGTTCCAGGCTTTAGGTTGCGTTATGGGTATGGACTGGCATTCGTCGGGTATTACCACTTCGGTGATGGGTGCTTTAAAGCAAGCACTCAACCCAAAGTTTAATGAATTGGGAATTTACATTTGCGGCGGCAAAGGAAAATATTCACGCGCCACTCCCGGCGAGTTAATGGCTGTTGCAGAAAGAACGGGCTTAAATGGAACTGAATTGGTAAGAAACAGTAAGCTCAGTGCAAAGGTTGATAACACTGCCATCCAGGACGGTTTCCAAATCTATCTTCATACCTTTATTATAACACGGGAGGGCGAATGGTCTGTGATTCAACAAGGCATGAACGATGCAAGTGGTATGGCCAGACGCTACCATTGGAATTCTGCTCAATTAAAATCATTTACGGAAGAGCCGCACACCTTTATTTACGGCGCTAACCAAGGTGAGATATTAAACCTTACAGATAAACATGCCGCTGCTACAAAAGCAGGATTGCTTGAACTGGTAAAAGAACCGGGATTGGTAATTCCTGAGATGCGTAAAATAGTTATGCCCAACCACCATGACGTGCGTGAGGAAAATGTAGATCTGAAACGTTTGGGAAGTATTTTAGCATTGGCTCACGAACGGCAGGTAAGTGATTTTGAATCGTTGCTGTTGCTGGAAGGTGTTGGCCCGAGAGCTATACAGTCGCTAACGCTGGTGAGCGAAATCATTCACGGAACACCTTCGCGGTTTACCGACCCGGCAAGGTTTAGCTTTGCCCATGGCGGTAAAGACGGTCACCCTTTCCCGGTACCGACAAAATCGTATGATCAAACCATTGATGTTTTGCGAGGCGCCTTAGAGAAAGCAAAGCTTGGAAACACCGATAAACAAGATGCCATAAAAAACCTGACCCTTGCCGCTCAAGCCATAGAAAAGAACTTTATGCCCAATGCCAATTTTTATAAAGTGATAGAGCAGGAACGAAGGAACTCCTATAAGTATGGCGGCCAAACGGTATTCGGTAAAGCAAAACCGCCTAAAAATGAAGGGCAGTTAAATTTGTTTGACTGATTTTCCGCCCGGCACATCATTGTATAGCCGGTGGTATGGCTCATTACAGAATAGGGTGCTCAGGGTATTACTACCCTAACTGGAAAAATAAATTTTACCCCGCAGGCGTACAACCCAAAAACTGGCTGGAGTATTACAGCACCGTATTTAATACCGTTGAATTGAACGGGACGTTTTACAAAACCCCTAAATTAACGGATCTTAAAAAATATGCAGCAGTTACCGCACCGGAGTTTAAATTTTCTGTAAAGATGAGCAGGTACGTGACACATGTGACGAAGCTGAAGGATTGTAAGCAACAGGTAATTGAATTTCAAGACCTAATGCTGGAAGGCTTAGATCATAAATTGATGTACTTTTTATTCCAGGTGCCGCCTTCATTTGAGTATAACGAAGAAAATCTAAACCGCATCCTTGAATCTGTGCCTCATACACCAAACAATGTAGTGGAACTGCGCCATATATCGTGGTGGAATAAAGATGTGGAAGCGGCATTTAAAAAAGCAAAGCTGACCTTTTGTAATATTGATTTCCCGGGCTTGGAAACTTACTTTATGCATACCTCACCCGATTTTTATTTACGGTTACATGGCAACCCGGTTTTATTTAAATCATCTTACGAACAATCAATGCTTGTTGAATTTTATAACCAATTCCCGGAAGGCCGTAAAAACTATACTGCCTATTTTAATAATACCTATTACGAAGCAGGGTACACTAATGCTTTGCAACTTATTAATATTATTGATCATGCCTGAAGGGCCCTCTATTGTTATTTTAAAAGAAACGCTGCAACCCTTTAGCGGTAAGAAAGTAATTACTGCAGAAGGAAATGCGAAGATCGATTTTGATAAGCTGCAGGGCTTAAAGATCCTTGAGTTTAAAAGCTGGGGTAAACATTTTTTAATTTCCTTTAAAGGATTTTATATTCGTGTTCATTTGCTGATGTTTGGAACCTATATGGTTAACGAAAGAAAACCGGGTGCTACTCCGCGTTTAAGATTAAGCTTTAAGAACGACGAGATTAATTTTTATACCTGCAGTGTTAAGTTAATGGAAGAGGACCTTGATGCTGCTTACGACTGGGAAGCCGATATTATGAATGAAGGATGGAACCCTGTAAAAGCCCTTAAAAAACTCCATGTGTTGAAAGAAGAGATGGTATGTGACCTGTTATTGAATCAGGAAATATTTTCCGGAGTAGGTAACATTATTAAAAACGAAGTATTGTTCAGGGTAGGGGTTCATCCGGGATCATTGGCAGCAAGTGTTCCTAAGGCTAAATTAAAGGAAATGATTAAGGAAGCGCGTACTTACAGCTTTGAATTTTATGAATGGAAGAAAGCGTTTGTTTTAAAACAACATTGGCTCATTTACGGGAAAAGAAAATGCCCGAGATGCGATATACCAAGTAAGGTAGAACATATGGGCAAAGGAAAACGGATTACCTATTTTTGTGAAAATTGCCAGAAACTTTATGCCTGATCAGATGGTTGCATCATTGCTTAAATTAAAGTGAGCGGTAAAATACTCATACAACTGATCTTTTAACTGATCAATGCTTAATGCCTTAACCATAAACTTTTGTGCACCCATTTTTAACACTTCATAAATCTGTGCATCATTTTTAGAACCGGAAATCATCACCACCGGGATACGGGAAATAATTTCCGTACTTAAAATTTTAGTGAGGCATTCTTTACCGTTCATTTTTCCCATGTACAGATCTAAAAATATACAATCGGGAAACGACGTGCCTTCCGTTAATTCTGTCATGGCTTTGTTACAATCTGTAAAGGCCGTGCATTGTACTGCCAAATCAAGCTCTTCAAGGGCTAATTTAAAAATTTCTATTTCTTCGGGGTCATCGTCAATAAGGAAGCAATGAATGGTTTTTAAATTTTTCATTAAAGGAAAGGTTTAAGGTCAACCTTAGTAACCAATAAGGATGCCACGACTTTTAACAAACCGGGATGTTTTAAGTTTTTGTTATTTTGACGATACCGCTTACCGGTTATGTATGGAATACAAAAGCAATTCTTCTTCTTCATGTGTAAATTTTTTCTCGAATTGTAAGCCGAGATTTTGCAATAAACGAATTGATTTTACATTATCGGTTAAAGTAGTGGCATATATAAATTCATGCATGGGATCACCGTGAAGAGAGATGAGTACTTCTTTTGCAGCTTCATAAGCATAGCCCTGCCCGCTGTATAAAGGTAAAAATGCGAAACCGATATCATAATGTTCTAAGTAATGCCTTTTTATAAAAGTAATCACGCCAATCTTTTTTTCTGTGTCTTTAAGTGTTACAATCCAATAACATATCTCAGGGTTTTTCGTGATCTTTAACACATAATCACCGGCGGTTTCTTTTGTTTTTGTGTTCTTATCTCCAATAAACGTTAACCACCCGGGTGTATTCGTTAACTCTATTATAAAATCAATATCCTTTAATGATAGTAGATTGAGGGTTAAACGCCCGGTTGTAAATTCACGTTTCATAAAAAGTAATTAATAGGTTGTTTCCGGGCCTCGTAAATGTTTTATAACGGTGTCGGCCCTTTTTAAATTGACGGTTTCTCTTTTAGTAAACGTTTTAAATAATCTTTAGTTAAGGTAAGTGGATTAAGTTACAATAGTTAACATTACAAATTTATTTTTTACCGGCGATCCGCGCCATACTTGTTTCAAGAATTATTTTTTCGCCGGCTGTCTTTGTTAAACTTAAGGCCGTTTGCAAGCAGTTTAATGCTTTTTTATTATCTACATCTTCATACAAATTGCCCAGTAACGAATAATATAAAGCATATTCGGTCAGCTTTAATTTCTCTGCTTCTTTAATTGCTTCTTCTTTTCCATTAGCTTTGCTGAGTGCGTAGGTTCTGTTAAGAGCCGCCATAGGTGAATATTCCAAAAGCAGAAGCTTGTTGTACAATTGTAAAATGCTTTCCCATTTTTGGACTGTATCTTGTTTATGCGTATGCCAATATGCAATAGCGGCTTCTAAATGGTATTTAGAAAGTGTATTGCCGGTAGATGCTTTGTTTAAATAATGGATGCCTTTTTGAATCAACTCCTCGTTCCAAAGTGTTTCATCCTGGTCTTTATAAATGATCAGTTCACCGTTTTGACCGGTGCGAGCTTCAAACCGCGAGGCATGAAAACACATGAGCGAAAGCAATGCATTGGCTTGCGGCGTATTTGTCTGTTCATTGTCCGTTAACATCACGTTTAGTCGCAGAGCCTCCAAACACAGGTCTTTCCGCAAGGTGGTATTTTGCGAAGAAGAATAATAGCCTTCGCTGAATAATAAGTATAAGGTCGTTAAAACAGTTTCCAGTCGTTTATGAATTTCCGGTTCCGGAGGCAATTCAATTTTTATGTTTTCAGTACGCAGTTTTTCCTTGGCCCTTGCCAAGCGTTTATAAATGGTTTCTTTATTGCTTAAAAAAGCATCTGCTATTTCTTCTGCCCCAAAGCCGCATAATATGTTTAAGGATAAGCCTACCTGTGCTTCCGTAGAAATAGCTTCGTTGCAAACGGCAAACATCATTTGCAGTTGACTGTCGCTGATATTTTTGTTTGAAAAATCGATCTCTACTTCATGCAGCGATTGTTCGGTTCGTTTTATTTCAGGAATTATTTTCCCCGTATAAATTGAATGACGCTTTAAAAAATCTTTCGCTTTATTTTTGGAAACCGTATAAAGCCAAGCTGTAGGGTTTTTCGGTAATCCTTTTAATCCCCAGCTTTCAGCGGCTTTAAGGAAAGTATCACTCACAATGTCCTCTGCCGTTTCAATATGTTCCATGCCGAATACTTTAACCAATACAGAAACAAGTTTTCTGTATTCGGTGCGGAATAAATGAGGGATGAGTTCGTTTTCGCGCATCATAAAAAACCTCCCGGCAACGCCGAGAGGTTATATTAGTTGAAATTTAATTCATAGGTATAATGGCACGTACTTCTACATTGCCGCCAACCATAAGTATGGGGCAGCCCTTTGCCAGCTCTACTGCTTCCGCATGAGAGTTTGCCCTGATAACA
>JBBRHI010000140.1:0-7114 GCA_038222995.1 Bacteroidia bacterium
ACAGCATATAAAAATACATCACCCGCTGTTTGCATCACTCTTACCTGGTTTGAATATTGACAGGAAACAAAATATTTTTTTCCGTCGGGAGAAAATACAATTTCATGCGGATCAAACACATTGGCGGAGCTGTTTAATGCAGCACCTGCGATATCCAATACAACCGTATTAACCGAATTAAAGCCCGTATCTATTTTATAAATATAATTACCCGATTGTTTGGTGATGTAAAGCGTATCGTTTGTCAGGTTTAAGGCCGTACCGTGCGCATCACTAAAGCCGCCGTAATTATGCAGCAAGCGCATATTTTGAATGTCGACGGTAGCAATCCGGCTGTTTGCCTGCCACGACGTGCAATACGCTCTTTTATCATCATTGCTGATCACAAGTGTATTCCAGTTATTATATCCCTGGTTACCCGAAATTTTTCCAAGGTCAACTTCTCCTACCAATGCATTATCGGATGTATTATATTTTTGAAGCACATTACTGTTTACAAAAACCACGTACCAATACTTTCCGTCGTGCGATACTTTTATCATGTGCGGGCTTTCTATTACGCCCGGGTTATTACCTACCGTAATATAACGGATGGGGAGCTGCGTTTTTGTATCGAAAACGGTTACAACATCACAGCCCTGGTTGGCAACATAATATTTTTGACGGTTGGGATTATCTGCCCACATAATGTTCCCGTTAATATCGGGAGCACCGTTATCAATCCAGTCTTTAATGGTTTTTACCTCTTCTTTACTTAAAGGATCGGCATTTAAGGGCATGGCCGGCAAATTTTTCGGCCCGTATTCGTCATAGGTATTTATAAAGTAGCATAGCGAAGAAAAATCGCTGCGAAAGGGAATAACGGGAGAACCATTAGTAGAGCCTTTGAACAGAGCCAATAAGGAACTCATATTAAGATTAGCCGAAGCAGCAGCGCTTGCCGAATTATGACAACCTGAAATAGCGCATTTAGAAGCGATTATTTTTCCTACTTCGGTAGGATACCCGGCAAAATCGGGTGGGGCAGAATGTCTTGAGCAGGCGCCTGTTACAAAGGCAATTATAATTGCCGGCAATACGTATCTTTTAAATATAAGGCTCATACCGGATTAAAGATACAAAAGCCTGTTTGGAATTAAAACTAAATAATGGTAAAATAAAGTTAATGTTATTTGCAGGTGGCCAATAACATTTGCATGTACTGTAAACCTTTTTTGTTGGCAAAGGCTATATTATTATCGGGGATGGTTTCGGGATGCGTAAAGAATTTTAATGCTTTGGTCACACTTTCTTCTCTTAACAAATGCAGCATGGGGTACACAGAACGGTTCGTATAGTTTGCGGGATCATCAGTGCCGGAACCCTGGAAACAATAGTCGGGGTGAAAGCTTGCAATTTGGTAAATGCCTTCATACTCTTCTTGGGCCAGTAATCTTTCAGCCTTTTTAACGAGTGCTAAATACGTTTTAAAATCACTAAAGCCTGCCGGGAAAATGAGGAAAGCTGTTTCTGTCACTTCATTTTTATCCAGTAATTCTAGCTCCTCTTTTAATACTTGCAGGCTTTCATTTATGTCGGTGGCTTGACTAATCCTGTAATGAATGGTTTTATTTGAATAGACGCGTGCCGCAAAAGGACAAAAATTGCAATCGATCACTACATTTTTGATCCACTTTTGAGTTTGCTCTATAATACTTTCGTCAGTCAAGGGGTTTAATTTTTAAAAAATGTCGTAATATTTTTCCATCAATTCTACCCTGATCCATTTACTGTTATGCAATTTTTTTCCTGATTTAAAGGCTTCAAACGCATTTACGGGATCATTGTTGCATAAGGATACGATACCGTATAAAATGTAAAGCTCCCACTTTTTAGGATTGATCTTGTAAGCTTCATCAATGCTGTTTAAAGCAGCGGTATAATTATTATTTAAATAATAAGTCAAAGCAAGGCCGAGGTAAATATCGGCGTTTTTAGTATCGAGTTCCATGGCTTTTTTAAAATAAGTCTCCGCTTCCGTAAATTTTTTACGGTCAATGCTCACCTTACCGGCCATAATATAATCGCTTGCTGCCGGCTCAATAGCGGGTTTTATTTTTATTTTTTCAAGAATTATTTTTTCGTAATGTGCCGTATCTTTTAATATGAAATAAGCCGTAATTAAGTTGTCATAATCTTCGGATGTATTATCCCCGACAGTACATTCCTTAACGGGCTTCAGCTTTATGGCTTTCTTTAAATAAGGGATCGCTTCTTTAGGCCTGTTGAGGAGTAAATTAATATTGCCCAGTATTTTATTCGGTAAAAATTTATTTTTCAGGTCTTTAGTATGAAGGCATTTTGTAAAAAAGGTTTCCGCGGTTTTAAGGGTTGCTTCATCTTTAGGAGAGGTTATAAATTTTACATTTTTGTAATCAAACGTAGAATCATTAATGGTTTTATAAGTGATCAGTGTTGAGTAGCATACCTGGTAGGTTACCCTGTAAAGGTATTCGCGTTTAAAGTCATTTTTATCCCGTTCGTAATAATCACTCAGTAACTTTAAATTGATCATCGCCTCGGGTTCTAATTTTTCCGGCTCTATGGTCTTCAGTTCATTTAATTTCCCTAATTGGTTATAAAATTTATAAATATAATATACAGGCAATGCTTCATAAACCGTATAGTTATCCGGGTGTTTTTCAATTTGTTTAATGATAAAGGCGTAAGCCGAATCGAACTTGCCGTTCATGATATGCATAAATGGCAACAACAATACAGCTTCCCTGTTACCGGGATCTTTTGTTAATGCCAGCTTATATTTTGCCATGGCACTGTCAACCTGTAAAGCGCTCATGTAAATGCCGCCTAGGGTTAAAATGGCATCAGCGCTGTCAGGATGTTGTTTTAGCACATTACTGATCACTGAAAAAGATTTTGCGCGGTATTCAATGGCTTCATCCGGCATGTTTAAACGACTGTACATGCCTGTTATTTCTGTATATAGGGCTGCATCATTCGGGGTTTTGTCAATTCTCTTTTTAAGTAATTCTATGTTCTCTAACGTGGCAGGTTTATCTCCCGTTTTCTTTTTCCCCTGCACAAAATCACGATTACTATAGGATAGCTGCATGTGGCCGTTGAATCCGAAACATTCGGCGGCTTCCTTTTTTAAAAATGCAAAATCGGCCGTGGTTAAAGGTCTTCTGAAATTACCCTGTTGCGCAACTGTATGCGATACATTAACGGCAAGCAGTAAACATAAAAGGTACTTATACATCTTATAAAGTAAAGAATTTTTTATGGAAAAATCGGTTTACCGGTTATTAAAAATGATTAATAATCAATTTCAATACGTTTTTGAAGCACTATTTTTTTAAGCGTATGTTTTTGAAGATAGGCTTTGATAAGGTTATTGGTATCCGGGTAATACGCTTGCCGTTTCATCATATCTTTTAATTCCTCGGGTGTGCCGCATTGTGTAAACTGATCAATATAGGTGTAGCCTTTGTAGCTGCCGTTCTCTACCAATATCACAGAACGTTCATCAGCTGTTCTTCCTCGGTCCATCACTATAAAATCGGGTTCTTCGTACGTGAATCTTTTTACAATTTTGGCTGCTCTTTTATTGTAATCCTCAACCCCTTCTTCCCCCGCGCAAATGCCGTTACATATTTTTATTTGGTGATTAAAGCATATACTTGCTTCTTCCGTTAAATGGCAATGCTGCAGGCATAGCGTATATTCATCTATCCATGTATCCAAGTAACTGCGGGCGGTAGAGTAGGTGGCACAGGATACTAAAGCCTGTTCCGATTCTTCATAAGGCACAATTTTAAACTGAATAATGTTTTGTTTGTTGATCGTATAATCAACAGCATGCGTAAAAGTATCCGCCTTACTTTTACGATTATATAAGGGCTTATGTTTTTTTATTTCTTCGGCTTCCAGCAATATGGCAATCAGTTCGCTCCCTGTTTCTGTAAACCGGACGTTGTATAGATCGTTCAGCATTTTCTTTCCCTTCTTCACATCGCTGTTAAAATGACTGATAGCGCGGTTATACATGTTAATGCTTTTGCCGATGTAAATGATTTCCTGTTCTTTATTTAAAAAATAATACACACCGCAGGCTTCGGGTATTTTATTAAGAATGTATTTTTTAATGGAATCGATGCGGCGGGCCATTAATTCAGTAACGCCCTTGTTCTTGTACAAAGGGTTTGAATTTTTTAGTCGCAATAATAAATCAAACAGTTCTGCTGTAGCTACGGCATCGCCTTCTGCACGATGACGGCCAAAAATCTCTATTCCTAAACCGGCGCATAATTTTCCGAGGCTGTAGGATAACCGGTTGGGCATTAATTTACGACTGAGTCTTACCGTGCATAAGGTTTCACGTTTATAGACATACCCTAAAGAGGCAAATTCATCTTTAATAAAACTGTAATCAAAGCCTACATTATGGGCCACAAACACACAGCCTTCCGTTAGCTCAATAATTGTTTTTGCTATTTCATGAAATTTTGGCGCATCGGCCACCATATCATTTGTGATGCCTGTAAGGCCTGTAAAATAAGGCGTGATGTAGCACTCGGGATTAATAAGGCTCGTAAATTTTTTAATAACCGTTAAGCCGTCATGCACCAGGATACAGATCTCCGTAATTCTTCCTTTTTTGAAATCAAACTTTCCGCCGCAGGTTTCAATGTCAATAATGGCAAACATGCTGTAAAGATAAGAAAGGCTTAAGTTTAGTGGTGCTATATATTATAGCATTTTTAGATTCAGTTCAACTATTTGTTATTGCCAACCGTGTGAAGCAATTTTATTACATGTTATTTTATAAAAAAAACAGCGGTTTAAATTATAGTATCACACACAATTTATGGTTTAGTTATTTGGGCGCGTGCGGCGGGAGCCGCACCGGGCTGTCACTTCAATCTTTTTTACGAAGTAAAAAAGGATTTACGTTTGCATCCTTCGCTCAAGCCTAACTTAAAATTATAATTTACTTGATATTGAAAAATTAGAAATTATGAAATTTTGCTTTTATAATCTTAGTACGCGTGAAAGATTGTAGTGAAAATCTCCCGCATTTTTCATGCGGGAATTGCAACGAAAGCCCGACCGCTTTTCGCGGGCACGCCAAAATTATTTATTATGATTACAGGTTAAGGTAAATGTGTTTTTTTAACCTGTCAGGTTTATTAACTCGATTATTATAAACCGGATAGGTTTTGTAAAATCCTTTCCGTTAACTCATCAGAACCACTATTTTTTTGTAATACATTAAACGGAATTACAAAACGGCAATTTTCTTTAAAGCGGCTGCAACCCCATGCCGAATTGCCTTTCAGCATAATGCCGGCTTTACATTTGGGGCAGGCAAGTGCTTGCGTTACGATGTTTTTTTTATCAGACGAAGTTTCCTCTACCAATGTAATTTTAAAATCATCATTAAGCAGTAATGTGCCATTTACTTTTTTATTATTAAGGGTAAACCCTTTAATTAAAGGTGTTTTACCTTTTTTTAAAAGTTGTAATAGTTGTGCATCGCTCAATTTTTTGCCGAGAAATTCAAACTCCACTTTAAAATTGCAGCCCTCTTTATAAGCACTACAGCCATAGGCGGCCTTGCCTTTTATAATGGTTCCTGATTTACATTTAGGACAGGTGATCTTATCTTCTGCAATGGGCTTTGTTTTTTTAGCCGATGCTTTTTCTTTTATCCCGTTAGTTTTAGCGGGCATAGTTTCAATATTTTTTTTCGGTTCATCTTTACCTACAGCTTCAATGGTAATACGGGAAAATGTTTCACTCTTTACTTCGCTTACTAAGCTGCTGACCATGTCTTTCATTTCCTGCATAAATAAAGGCGCATCGTATTCACCTTTTTCTATTTGTCGTAATTTTTTTTCCCATTGGCCGGTTAATTCAACCGATTTAAGTAATTCGTTATTAATTGTTTTAATTAATTCAATGCCTGTAATAGTGGGGATTAAATTCTTTTTTTGGCGCGTTATATAAGTGCGTTTAAATAACGTTTCAATAATATTGGCACGGGTCGATGGCCTGCCGATGCCGTTATCTTTCATGAGCTCTCTTAATTCAGGATCTTCCACCTGCTTGCCTGCGGTTTCCATAGCACGCAGCAGAGTTGCTTCCGTATGGTATTTTGGCGGTTGTGTTTGCTTTTCCTGGAGGTCTGGTACATGCGGCCCTTTTTCACCGATCACAAAATTCGGCATTACCTGTACATCATCTTCCTTCTCATCATTTTCTTTTTTCGGATAGATAACGCGCCAGCCTTCCTCTAAAATTAGTTTACCGGTTGCGGTAAATTCATGTATCTCTACTTTACCGACAACCGAGGTATTAGCCGCCACGCAATCCGGATAGAACGCTGCTATAAAACGTTTGGCTATGGTATCGTACACTTGCTTTTCAGGCATGGGCATGCCCGAATAAGGCTCAACGCCTGTTGGGATGATCGCATGGTGATCCGTAATTTTTTTATCGTCGAATACTTTTTTGCTTTTCCGTAAAGGCTTATCCAATAAAGGAGAAATTAGAGTTTCGTAAGGCCGCATATTTTTTAAGATACCCGGCACTTTACTGTACATTTCTTCCGGGAGATAAGTAGTATCAACCCTTGGATAAGTTACTAATTTTTGTTCGTATAATTTTTGAATGTGCTTTAACGTTTCATCAGCCGTAAAATTGTATTTTTTATTGCACTCCACTTGTAAAGCAGTTAAATCAAACAACGGCAAAGGGCTTTCATTGGTATTCTTTTTTACAACAGATGTAATTTCAAATTCCTTATCCTTTATTTCCGCTAAAAGCGTTTGAGCTTCTTCTTTATTTTTAAATTTACGTTGACTCGAATTAAAATTGACATCGCGGTAATTTGTTTTTAATTCCCAATACGTTTCAGGAACAAAATTCATGATCTCTAAATAACGATTTACAATGAGCGCCAGAGTAGGTGTCTGCACACGGCCGATAGATAATACTCCTTTCCCGTTGGCATATTTTACGGTATATAAACGGCTTGCATTCATTCCTAATAACCAGTCGCCAATGGCGCGGGCGTTTCCGGCGGCGTATAACAAGTCATAAGCAGCGGCAT
>JBBRHI010000141.1:0-7103 GCA_038222995.1 Bacteroidia bacterium
AATAGGATTAAGCCAGTTTGCCGTTACTTCAACATCCGAATTCAGTAATATGTAGTATTGTGCATCAATTTGTTTTAAAGCAGTGTTATAGCCTTTAGCGAAGCCTTCATTAGTTGGGTTAATAATAATATGTACAGAAGGGAAATGAGACTTTAAATAGGTAACACTATCATCGGTTGATTGATTATCGGCAACATATATGGTTGCCCCTGAAGAATAGTTTAAAACACCCGGTAAAAACGTTTCTAAAAATTTTTTTCCATTCCAATTAAGAATAACAACGGCTACTTTTTCGCGAGACATAAATTAACGCGGGTTATTATAGTTATCGTCAATATTATTACCGTAAGACGCGGCAGGTTTTGTATCGTCGATATTCTGCGATTGCTGTGTCCTCTCTACTAATCTGAATTTCCATCGCTCATCGTACATCTCTCCGCGCACCTCGCTATGGATCAATGTATAACAATCGTCTGCGATACCGAAATTAGCAAACACGAAACGTTTGTTCGTAAAAAAACGGCCTGTTGTTTTATCGCGAATCCTGTAATATTGCCATATTTCGTAAGGGTAAGTATTTGGCTCACTGTTATATTGTGCGCGTTTATCGGGCTTGCCGTATTGCAAATACACACGGCCCCTGTCGGTATAATATCCTTTTTGTTTTCCGCATTTCATTAAAGCGTTTGCTTCCAATACCTGCTTGTAATATTCGATCCATATTACTAAAGGATTTAAGCTGTCGCCTGCTTCTTTTTTCCAATAGTCTACCGAATAGCTTCTCATTAAGTTCGGATCCTTTTTAGATGTTTCTACTTGTTGCCATTCGCGCTCTTTGGTTGTGGAACGGGGCCATAAGCATTCTATAAATTGTTTTAAAGAGTCTGTGTTTTGAAATGAATTAAAAAAATCTTCTATTGTTTTTATATTGCGATCGGCCATATCATCAGGGATAACAGGCGCGTTGCTTTGACGTTGAAAGAACCATTTTTTTTGTAATTGAATTTTGTTAAGCGAATCTTTTACTTCGATCACTAAATTATAATTACCGGTTGGCAAGGAAGTAATATCGAATTGAGCCAGTAAGGAATTAATTTTTTGAGCGGCCTGCTTTTTATAACCGTTCAAAGAAGGTATTTTACGAAAGCTCTCACTGTTTTCAATATAATAAGCAAATAAAAACTTAGATTGTTTTCCTAAAACGCTGTCTGCATTGTAGGTTTCAAGATAGAATTTAAGAGCGTTCTGATCTTTCTGAAAGTAATTAATGTTGTAAGGAACAAGGTCGTAGCCATTTTTAGTAAAAGGCCCTTGGGTAGTAGTTTTAGCAAAAGATTCAAGGATCTGTATTTCGGGGGAATATATTTTCTTTTCGCGCTTCAGGTTAACCACCACTTTTTGTTTATGGGTGGTCTTTTTATCAGGGAAAGCGTTATCGGCAATACTTAATTCAAGGTCATACGTTCCGTTATCTAATGAAAAGCGCTGATTATCAATAAAAGACGGGAAATTAAGCGTATCGGTTGTTTTGGGGCTCATCAAATTGTAATTAGAACTCTTAATAACTTCTGTTCCTTTTAAAATCCGCCACGAAATATTAACACTGGCTTGTTCTCCACCGTCAACGGGCAAAAATTTAACACTCTTGCCTACAATGGTTAAAGACGTTTCCAGGTATGGTTTTGAACTGAGTGTATTAAAAACATTATAATTGAAATAAACCGTCACGTTTGCAATAACAGATTGGCATGCAATAGCTAAGAGAATTGAAAAAAGGTGTTTCATGGGATTAAAATTTACATGTTTTGGGGACGTAAATCACTCTAAAGTTACGATAAAAAATATTTTATAAAAATTACTTGTAGAATAAAAAAAAATACTAATTTTGCCCTCTCCGGAGAAATGGCAGAGTGGTCGATTGCGGCAGTCTTGAAAACTGTTGAACCGTGAGGTTCCTGGGGTTCGAATCCCTATTTCTCCGCGAAAATAACCTCAAAACCCCTGTATTCACAGGGGTTTTTTGTTTTCGGGGTCAAGTGTGGGGGCAAAAATTTATTTCAATTTATACTTTTAATGTTTTTGTGAGTACTAACATTCGAGATATATTTAGTTGTTAGTATAACTGTGGAGTTTTAAATACCACAAAGATCAAAAAAAAGGCACAGTGGTTACCTCTGTTAATGAACTATATATTTTAAATGTAATTTACTACCTCCGGATTTTGGCTATATAGAATCAGGCAAATCTAAACAACCCTCACGCCGCACTCTTTAAAATCCATAAATAGAATGGAATTAGGTTTAAATTTTGTAGTTAAAACAACCACCGCATAAGTACATATTGAACTATTTAATACCTCTTTCACTTTCCGTTACTTTGTTATGTAATAATTAAATAAAATATTAATACTTAAAAACAAATACCATGACACATACAAACAGAAATACAGAAAAAGAAGTAATTAGTTTTGTAATCGTAAGACTTAAAAATTTCAGAAGAATTAATTATGAATTCTTAATAGAAGTTTTACAAACAAGATTCCAATTACATAACCCGGATAATTTAGTAAGAAACACCATCATTAAAACCAATAGGGCCGAACTAAAAGGCGGCTACTTATTAATGAATTAAGGAGCCCGGAGTGCTTGTAGTACAAACCACTACAAAGTAAATATAGTTTCTACTATTTTAAATTGACGTTAGTTACTTTTCTTTGTGTATTAGGGGAATAGAATAGGATCCTAGCACTCACTAAATGAACTACTATTCGGAATATTTAACTAAAATAGCTCAAATATGGATTCTTCCTATTTACTTACAGGCCCTTCTATAAAGAAACCGTTAATGATTAATTATTTGAGTTTCTATAAAAAATATATTAGATCTGTGCTTCAGCCGGATTATATAACGGATGTGAAGGATATGTTTTATTGGAAGAATAGGTTATTTTATAACATTTTCATTTACATAGCTCCGTTGAGTATCATCGTTCTTTTATTAAGTATTTATATAACTTTTCGCGCAGGAGTTTATATAGAATGTTTGGTCAGTACATTCGTTCTTTCATTAATGATTATGGCTGTCATTAATGTAAAAATATCTATCAATCAAAGAAAATTAATTTTCATTTTGGTCACCTACTATTTAGCGGTTATTCTTTTTTACTATGTAAATAGCCCGGGCGCAGGACTTTTTTATTTACTGACAATCACTATTATTACCGCCATTATTTACTCTTCCTCTATGGCTTTTTTTTCGGCCTGGGTAAATACTATTATCTGTTTTAGTTTTGGAGTTAGGCTCTATTTTAAAATAGATACGCCTATTATTTCAGATTATACCTTTGGTACATGGGTTGCTGTGTCGTCCAACCTTATTTTGCTCAGTTTTATATGCGTTCAGTGTGTGAAACTCATGTTTAAAAATTTGGAACTGTATATTGATAATAAAAAAAAATCAGAAGCTAACCTTATAGCAATGATTGAAAATACTGACGCATATATTTATTCTTTGGATAAAAATTTGAAATACATCAGTTTCAATCAGAAATTGAAAAATAGTGTTGAAAACAGGTATCATGTTACTATAAATCCCGGTGATAAAGTATTTGATTTTCTTGAAACGTTATTACCCGGTGAAGAGCGGGAATGGAAAGATGCCTATAACGAAGCATTATGCGGAAAAGCTGTGAAATTAGAAAAGGAATTTATTATTGGAAATACAAATAATGTTACGGCAGTATCCATTAATCCTATCCTTGAAAAAGATGAGGTGATTGGCCTTTCTTGTTTTGCAAGAGATGTAACTCAGGAAAAAAAATCTGAGCAAGCATTAATCCGTTCAGGAATTCAAATCAGGAATTTTGCAAAACATATCAATAATGTTCTTGAAGAAGAACGAGCACACCTGGCAAGAGAAATACATGATGAATTAGGCCAGCAATTGATTGGAATTAAAATCGGACTTTCTTATTTTATAAAAAAAAATACATTTGATAAGAAACACGATGATATTGTGAATGGCATGATCAAACAAGTGGATGCAACCCTTCAATCCATGAGGATAATTGCCACAGAACTTCGTCCGGGTATTCTCGATTCTCTTGGATTAGCGGCGTCTATACAGTGGTTAGCTAACGAACTCAAAAAAAGAGAAGGAATTGAATGGTCTTTCAAAACAAACATAATAGATGAAAAGTTTGAAAAAAATATTTCCACGTGTTTCTTTCGGGTATGCCAGGAGGCTCTTACCAATATTTCAAAACATTCGCAGGCAACAAAAATTGATATTGAAATAAATTACACAGATCATTTTTTAGTTTTAAAAGTGAGTGATAACGGGAAAGGAATTACAAATGAAAAACTGGAAAATCCTTTTTCAATGGGCTTACTGGGAATGCGTGAACGCGCAAATTTAATTGATGCAAACATAGAAATAGCAAATAGAGAAGAGGGAGGAGTATTGCTTGAATTAACTGCTAAAATACATTAATATGAAAAAAATATTAATAGCCGACGATCATTGTGCAATACGAAACGGAGTTAAACTCATACTTTTAAATGAATTAGAGGATGTTGAATTTGGAGAAGCAGTGAACGCGTCAGAAGTGCTAAAAAAAATGAATGAAAAAACGTGGGACTTGATTATCTTGGATATGGATATGCCCGGTAGAAACGGTTTAGAAGTTCTAAAACAAATGAAAGCTGAAAAATGCGCTATCCCTGTTTTAATGTTTAGTATGCATCAGGAAGCCCAGTTTGCACTAAGGGCTTTAAAAGGAGGTGCTAAGGGCTATCTTTGTAAAGACAGTGCAGAAGAAGAACTGGTAAAAGCAATGCAAATCATATTTTCCGGAAAAAAGTATATTACACCTTCCGTGGCCGAATTACTTGCTTCGCAATTAGAGTACCCAGATGAGAAAGCACCGCATGAACTTTTGTCTGATAGAGAATATCAAACCCTTCTTTTAATAGCAAAAGGAAAAGCCGTTTCTCAAATTGCGGATGAACTTTCGTTAAGTGTAGCAACAATAAGCACATTTAGAGCGCGTATTCTCGAAAAGATGGGAATGGCAAATAATGCGGAACTAACGCATTATGCTATAAAAATTGATTTGGTTTAAATGTTGAAATAATTTGTGTTGTTTCCTCCCGTTGATTTTTTTATAATTCAAAGTAGTTTTATAATCAGTTACAAAACCTTAGATAAAATAGGATCTACTTTAAAGTGGCGTATCCATTACCGGGAAATTACTTTGGAAAGCGTGTAAAAGCAATTTGTATACGGGTGATTTTTTAATAAAAATTCAGAATATAGCACGTCATTTATTTATGATAAACAGGCAATTTTGTATTTGACCGGTCGGCTATTTCTTTAAATAAAGTTACCGGCAGTGTTAACCGGTTAACCCGAATGTAATGAGTGTCACCAACAGAGAAGAATAATTTTTTAATGATAGATTTGTTAGCGGAATCATTATGGATAAATAACAGAAAGCCTTAATTTAGCCGATACATTATTTTATGAATCGCCTCGATAGAGTAACCGCTATATTAATACAACTGCAGTCTAAACGTATTGTAAAAGCACAGGATATTGCCGAGCGGTTTAATATTAGCTTGCGTACTGTTTATAGAGATATCAGGACTTTAGAAGAAGCAGGGATTCCGTTAGTAGGTGAAACAGGCGTTGGTTATTCGATTATGGACGGTTACCGCCTGCCGCCTGTTATGTTTACCATGGAAGAAGCTACCGCATTTTTAACGGCGGAAAAACTGGTTGAAAAACTAACGGATGTTTCTACCGACGAAAGCTTTAAATCGGCTATGTATAAAGTGCGATCTGTATTACGCGCCGCCGAGAAAGATCATTTAGAGCTCATGGATAACCATATTGAAGTATTGGATAATCATTATCTGCCTAAGGACAAAAATACATCCGGTTCTTTACAGGTGATCCTAAAGAGTATTTCCGACAAAAATGTGTTAACTATTACCTATTTTGCAAATCACAATCAAGAAACAACTTCACGTAATGTTGAACCTGTCGGAATCTTTTATTCAGGATCTAATTGGTATCTCATTGCTTTTTGTCAATTAAGAAATGACTACCGTAATTTTAGAACCGATCGCATTGCACAAATCGTTACAACACCACTCCCTTTTAAGAAAGAGCATCCCGCTTTAAAAACATACCTTAAGCAAGTTACAAAAGAAAAAGAATTATATAATGTCGTAATACTGGTTGATAAGGATATTATAAAGCATTTCGGTGATCAAAAATATTACAATGGGTTCATATCGCAACGTGAAATAAAAGGGAAAATAGAAATGACGTTTTTAACCTGTTCACTGGAAGGTTTTGCAAGGTGGTATATGATGTTTGGCGACAGGGCTGAAATTGTAACACCTGCCGGTTTAAGAGGCACGATCAAAAAAATAGCGGCCGCTATTTCTAAAAAACAATAAATACTTTATTAAATTTTATTTTTTACTACTGACATAGGGTTGTCACTTGCCCGG
This sequence comes from Bacteroidia bacterium, assembly GCA_038222995.1. Lineage (GTDB taxonomy): Bacteria > Bacteroidota > Bacteroidia > B-17B0 > Aurantibacillaceae > UBA4416. Next base: position 6,522 of record JBBRHI010000141.1, read on the forward strand.
TTTTTCTTTGTGTCATAAACCTTAAATCCTATAATTATGACACACATTGAAGTATTTACAGACCAATTAGAGCATGAAGCAGCTACAACCCGCAAAATGCTATCCCGGGTACCAACCGATAAATTTGATTGGAAGCCGCACCAAAAAAGCATGAGCATTAAGCAGTTGGCCATACACATTGCAGAGCTACCCAATTGGATAGGCATAACCTTTACAACCGATGAGCTTGATTTTGAAACTAATCCTTACAAACAGGAAGATATAAATACAACTGAGGAACTAATGGCTTATTTTGAAACATGCCTGGCCGGCGCAAGAGAACATTTTGCACTTGCTAAAGAAGAATCATTACCTGAAGTATGGACTTTGAGAAGCGGCGCAACTATTTACAGTAAGCGGCCAAAATGGGAAATTATAAGAATGACCATGAGTCAGATCATTCATCACCGCGCACAATTAGGAGTGTATTTGCGTTTGCTGGATGTGCCGTTGCCGGGGAGTTACGGGCCAACTGCCGACGAAGCTTTTTAATCTTTAAAATAAAAAATATGAATTCTATTACATTACCGTCGTTTATTATAG
>JBBRHI010000142.1:0-7060 GCA_038222995.1 Bacteroidia bacterium
GAACACGCAAAATAACACACAGTCGTTTGTAATTGATGTAATCGATAACCGCGAAAAGATCCTGATTCTTGCAAACGCCCCGCACCCTGATATAGCAGCTATTGAACAAAGCATTGCTAACCTGCAAACGTATGAGGTGGAAGTTGCTTTAGCATCTGCATTTACAAAACCGTTAAAGCCCTACTCTTTAATTATTCTTCATCAAACAACTCTATTACCTTCGTTTATAAGCAACGACATTAAATCAAATAACCTTCCCGTATTTTTTATTGGAAGCAACGGCTTTAACACTAAAGGCGGAGCAGATGTAAGAACAAATGATGTAGAGCCTAATTTCAAAAAAGAGTTTTCGTTATTTACAATAAGTCCCGAATTACAAAACTATGTTAAAGAATTGCCTGCCGTAAAATGTCCTTTTAAAAATACGGCAAATACAAACGGCGTCAACAGCCTGTTGACTCAAAAATTAGGTGTGGTAAATACAGATGAGCCTTTATTATATTTTTCGGAGAGTAACGGCGTTAAATCCGGCGGCTTTATAGGGGATGGCCTATGGCGCTGGAAGATGAGGGATTATGCCGATCATACCAACCATAATTTATTTAATGAGCTCATCAGTAAAACGGTACAATACTTATCCGTAAAAGCCGATAAAAGTTTCTTTAGGGTATTTACTAAAAAGATCATCAATGAAAATGAAGCAATCGATTTTACGGCCGAGGTCTATAACCAAAGCTATGAACTTGTAACAGAGCCTGACGTAACACTGATCTTGAAAGATGCAAAAGGCAAAGCTTACAATTATACCTTCAGTAAAAAACAAACAGGCTACAGTGTATCTGCCGGACAATTCCCTGCAGGCGAATATAGTTATGAGGCTAAAGTAAAATACGGCGATAAGCTATATACAAAACAAGGTGTGGTGATCATTAAAGAACTTATTTCCGAAAAATTAAATACGGTAGCCAATCATAAGCTGCTTTATCAAATGTCGGCACAAAGCGGGGGCAAGTTATTTTACGCTAATCAATTAGAGGAATTAAAAAAAGCGGTACTGGAAGCGGATACCATTAAATCCATTACCTATTCACATAAACAATTGAGCGACTTGGTAAACCTGAAATGGATCTTTTTTGTGATCCTTCTGCTGCTTTCCACTGAATGGTTCTTGCGAAAATATAACGGTAAAGTTTAAGGACGGCCCAATGGCGCACTACAAAAGGCTTGCAGACCGATCTTTTAGCTAATTCTCTAGGCCTTCTTATGGATCTATGCGATTTAAAGTCGCCCCATTAAGAATCCAATTTAAACTTTAAAATCAGGGTTTTGTATTTCCGAAAATTCTTCTAAATCGTTATATTTGTTTATTAATAACCCGAATTCATATGAAAAAACTATTTATTCTTTCCTGCGCAGCTCTTTTAAGTTTAACTGCTTTTAAAACAAGCGATACCGGAAAATTACCTTCTGCTACCGTAAAAAAGTTAGACGGTTCAACCGTTAACTCCAATACGTTTTCCAATAACGGTAAACCGATGATCATTAGTTTTTGGGCAACATGGTGCAAACCGTGTAAAAAAGAACTGGATGCCGTGAACGAAGAATATGCCGATCTTGTAAAAGAAACAGGCGTAAAATTAATTGCTATTTCTATTGATGATGCCAGGAGTTCGGGTAAAGTAGTAACTGATGTAAAAAGCAAAGGCTGGGAATACGAAGTATATATTGACGAAAACCAGGATTTTAAACGCGCCATGAATGTGAATAACGTGCCTCATACCTTTATTGTTGACGGTAACGGACAGATTGTTTGGAGCCATAACTCATACGCCGAAGGCGATGAAGATATTTTAATTGCAAACGTAAAAAAAGTAGCTAAAGGCGAAAAATTAGAACACTAATTCCCCCACACCAATCCTGTGAAAAAAACCTTTACTTATGTTACACTTGGTTTGAGCCTTTGCTTTACAAACCGCGTGTATTCACAATTTAAAAACCTGTCACCTTCCGTTACCGGGAACTTTCAGATAGATGCCGCTTATTATCAGAAAGACAGCGCTATTAATGCCGATCCGGGTAAGGAGGTATTTCGTTACAATGCGTTCGGAAACGTAAACTATACCCTGGGAGATTTTTCTGCAGGGGTTCGTTTTGAAAGTTATAACCCGCCTTTAATTGGTTTTTTGCCCGGCTATAAGGGCTCAGGAATTCCTTACCGCTTTGCACGCTACAAACACAAAGATATTGACATTACGGTAGGTAATTTTTATGAGCAGTTTGGAAGCGGCATCACCCTGAGATCGTACGAAGACAGGGGTTTATTATACGATAACGCTTTAGACGGGATGCGTGTTATTTTTACTCCCATTAAAGGTGTTCGCATAAAAGGTTTAGTTGGTAAGCAACGTACCTATTTTTCATTATCGCCCGGTATTGTAAGAGGTTTAGACGGGGAAGTAAATATTACGGAACTGTTTGATTCGTTAGCTAAGTCAAAAACAAAAGTTATTATCGGCGGAAGCTTTGTGAGTAAATTCCAGGATGATCAAGATCCTACATTGGTGTTACCTCAAAATGTATCTACCGGTGCGGGAAGGATCACCATCATAAGAGGTGGTTTTAATTTTAATACAGAATACGCACATAAAATGAATGACCCGTCGTACCAAAATCAGTACACATATAGAGACGGGCAAGCTTTAATTGCGTCTACCTCATACGCCACTCACGGGTTTTCGGTATTACTTTCGGGAAAGATGGTGGATAACATGAGTTTTAGGAGTGACAGGAATGCAACGAACACGATCGATATGATCAACTATCAACCGGCTATGACTAAACCTCACACTTATATGATGATGGCTTATTACCCTTACGCTTCACAGCCTAACGGGGAAGCAGGCGGTATGGCAGAGATACAATATAAAGTAAAAAAAGGAAGCGTGCTTGGCGGCAAATACGGTATGGATATTACATTTAATGCGGCTATGTTTAATGCGCTGGATACAGTTGGTATAAACCCTGCAAATGATTCTATCCGCCAGTTCAAATACACAACCAACTACTCAAGGATAGGGAAAAGTTATTTTAAAGATTTTAATATAGAGATCAATAAAAAGTTCACTAAAAAATTAAAGATGACTTTGATGTATGCTCACCAGTATTTGAACCAATCGGTAGTGCAATACAATACGCTTGATAAATCGGAGCACCCCGATGTGACATCGAACATTGGTGTTATTGATATTACTTATAAATATAAATCGGGTTCGGCCATCCGCTTTGAAACACAGGGTTTTTTCGGTAAATACAACTACGGTAAATACGCGCATGACCCTAACGGCGATTTAAACATCACTAATAATACGGGATCATGGGTAACAGAATTAATTGAATGGACCCCAAGCTCCAATTGGTTTTTAATTGTTGCCGATCAGTATAATTATAATAACCCCGATAAGGCCAAACGTGTGCATTACTACTACGGAAGCGTTGGGTATGTAACGGGGCCTACACGTATTTCCATAAGCTACGGACGGCAGCGCCAGGGAATTTTCTGTGCGGGCGGTGTATGTCGTTTTGTACCTGCCGCCAGTGGTGTAAACATTTCTATTTCATCAAGCTTTTAACACATGGTATCATGAAAAAATTAATTTTACTTACCGTTATATCTATGCTGCTTACTTTACAGGGCTGTGATAAAGTAACCAATGTTATTGATAAAGATACGCCGAGGGCAGCGGGAACAAGAAATGTGCTTGTAGAAGATTATACAGGGCATAAATGCGGGAATTGCCCTGCAGCGGCGGCTCAGCTGACAAGCCTCGAAACACAATACCCGGGCAGGGTAATCCCGTTGGCAGTACATGCCGGATTTTTTGCTAAGACCAATGCACAATATCCTACCGATTTTCAAACAGCCGACGGTGATGCTTACGATCTTTTATTCGGCAACGGCGCAGCAGGAAATCCTAACGGCCTTGTAAACCGTACCGGCTGGGGCACTGCTTCTTTTATTGAACAATGGCCTGCATGGGCCTCTAATGTAGCATCCGAAATGGCCAAACAAGCCGTCTTTAATATCAGGATCAAAAATGTATTTAATGCATCTACCCGTCTTTTAAACACAAACATAACGGTTAAGTCGCTTACGGGCAATGCGGGAACCTACAAATTGGTAGTGTTGCTTACCGAAGACAGCCTGGTAGCTGAACAATTGGACTACAGGCAGCCTGTAGGTCAACAAACTATTCCTGATTATGTATTTAACCATGTACTTCGCGGCTCGGTTAACAGTACCTGGGGCGATGCTATATTTTCCGTTGCTCCTGCCGCTAAAAATGACTCCGTAGTTAAATCGTATCCTAACTATACACTTAACGGCGGTTACAGGGCTAATAAATGCCATATTGTGGCTTATGTATATGATGCAGATGCAAGCAGCGCTACCCACTACCAAGTATTAGAAGCTAATGAGGCTTTAGTTCAGTAAGAAGGTGCAGCTTAATATCTGATAGAGGTTCGAAGTGATATACAACAAGATGTGTAGAGAAGACTTCGACATCTTTATCATTCACTTGAAAAATACAAATAAGTTAATTGTTTAATTAAACTTGGGCGTGTCCGCCGGCTGGCGGACCGGGCTGTCGCTACTCGCTTTCCGCAAGAAAATGCGGAAGGGCTCAAACAGGCCGCTCCATCCCTCACGAAAAATTCGCTTGTAAATTAATAGCGTCTCTCCTCATATTTCCTGCGTCATCAGCATTCTATCCTTTCTATTCTCTCCATTCTCATATCACTATTCTCACTTTCCCATTCCATTATTACCTCTCCATTTGCCTGCCTCTTTTTTAATGTATACTTTTATGTTTTTATAAGTTATGAAACCATCTATTCCAAAAGGTACACGCGATTTCGGGCCTGCTGAAATGCAGAAGCGCCACTATATATTTAATATTGTAAAAACTAACTTTCAGCTGTTCGGGTATGCACCTATTGAAACACCGAGTATGGAAAATATTACCACTCTTACCGGGAAGTATGGTGATGAAGGCGATCAGCTGATCTTTAAAATATTAAATTCCCGCTTAAACGAAAGTGCTAAAAAAGAAGCTTTAAAAAAAGAATTCGATCTTTCGTTAGAACGTTCTTTAAACTCTGAATTATTAACAGAGAAAGCATTACGTTACGATCTTACGGTTCCTTTTGCGCGTTATGTAGTCATGAACCATCATACCTTAACCTATCCTTTTAAACGTTACCAGATACAGCCCGTATGGCGTGCCGATAAGCCTCAGAAGGGACGTTACCGAGAGTTTTATCAGTGCGATGCGGATGTGATCGGTTCTAACTCGTTGGTAAATGAATTGGAATTAATGGCCATGATGGATAAATCGTTTGCCGAATTAAATATTCCGGTCCTTATTAAATTTAATAACCGCAAGATATTAAGCGGCATTGCCGAAATTTTGAACGCGAGCGATAAAATAATTGATATTACGGTGGCTATTGATAAGCTTGATAAGATAGGCAAAGAAGGCGTTGTAAAAGAATTAACCGAGAAAGGAATTTCAGCCGATGCCATAAAGCAACTGGAACCGCTAATTGATCTGTCGGGATCGAATGCTGATAAAGTAGCTACATTAAAAACATTTTTAGCAACCAGCGACACTGGTAAAAAAGGAATTGAAGAAATTGAATTCCTGTTGAATAATTTAAAAACCATAAACATTAAATATGTTACGGTTGAGCTAGATATTACTTTAGCGCGTGGTTTAAATTATTATACCGGAACTATTTTTGAAGCCAAAGCAAATGCCGGAACCTTTACTCCAAGCATTTTGGGCGGCGGTCGTTACGACGACCTAACCGGCATTTTCGGGTTAAAAGGTTTATCGGGTGTAGGCATATCATTTGGCATTGACCGAATTTACGATGTGATGGAAGAATTGAATGTATTCCCCGAAGCCATTAGTAAAGTATCAACAACTAAATTACTGTTTACAAACTTCGGCGAAACCGAACAAATGCATTGCTTAGCCTTAGCCGCTAAGGCACGCGCGGCCGGTATTAATACAGAGGTATACCCGGATGCTGCAAAAATGAAAAAGCAGTTTGAGTATGCCGATAAAAAACACATTCCGTTTGTAGCGGTTATAGGTACAAATGAAATGGCCAATAACACGATTATGTTAAAGAACATGCTGATAGGCACGCAGGAGGAGGTGGATTTTGATAAATTGGTGGAGGTGCTGAGGTCGTAATTGAAATTAGCCTATTTCTTTTTTCCTTGACAAAAAAAATAAAAAAAACGAACGGCCACCGAAAGTGACTCCGCTCTTGCCTCGTCGGCTTTCAGTTCGCGCCGCTCGTCCAAAAGTCACCGCACTCTTTACCCATGTATGAAAGACGCGTAAACACTTCTGCAAAAGAAGTTGTATTACATTTATATATCTATATTTACTATTGATTACCATATTAATATTCCTTCAACTATGAAAACATACACTTGCATTTTTATTTTTATACTACTTGCAACCTCTAAGCTTAATTCCCAAACGAGCATTAACGGGGGCTTCGAAAAAAGAAACACTAACGGTGTTCCGAAAAACTGGGATGTAGAATATAAAATAGGAAGGGCTTTCGGTTATAATGTAACGGTTGATTCTATCATAAAACAGGAAGGAAAGTACGCCTTACAAATTCATGAAGACAAAAATGCAGCCGATAAAAGCTTTGGCGCCTGTTCCTTAACCATCCTTAATAAATACGCGGGCACAAGCGTTACCCTAAAAGGCTATTTAAAAACAGAAGATGTAAAAGACGGCTGGGGAGGTTTATGGATGCGGATTAACAACGAAAAAACCATGCTAGAGTTTAATAATATGCAAGAGGCCGGCATTATGAGAACCAATGATTGGCAGGAATACAGCATCACTTTACCCCTGGCAAAAGATGCGGTTAAAATAGTGATAGGCGGGTTACTGGTAGGCGAAGGGAAAGTTTGGATAGATAACCTGAGGGTATTTATTGATGACAAGCCTATTGAATACGCCCCTCT
>JBBRHI010000143.1:0-7058 GCA_038222995.1 Bacteroidia bacterium
GTAACCGTTGTAAAAAAGAAGGCCCATACGTCCTTCATTAAACCTGCCCTTTTTGCCGCGTCATAAACCGTTTCAAACGGAAAAGCAAGGTATACCACTTTTCCCGGGACAGTTGCTCCGGCAAACATACCTTTAAAATACACCGCCGAACCGTTAGGAACCGCATCTGTATATTGCAGGCTTAGCGTCCCGTTATTAGCCGCTGCTATTACATCCGGGTAATCTACATTATAGGTGCCGTGAGTGCCGTTATCAAAATAAACCGTATCTGTTAAATTAAAAATGCTGTTTGCCGGTTCGTTAACCGATTTGTACCAGGTGGATGCCTGGCTGTTTGGAGAATCGCTAACATACGTCGCTTTTAAATAATTTGAAATAAAACTTTTATCAGCGGTTGTTCCGCTATGATCAAGGTCCCAGGCTATTTCTGAGCCGCTCACAAATACATTACCGCCTTGTTTTAAATAGGCGGATACTAATGTTTGTTCAGACGCGCTAAAGGTTTCATCAGCTGTACTTTCTTTTCCAAGGATCCAATCTACACATTTATAATTTGCTAAACCAACAATCCCATCCTGAACCGCTTCATTCGTTGCTGAAGAAAAATTATGATTCCCTGAAAATACAGAACTGCCATGCTGCCTCACAAAATCAAATGTATTACCGGTTACCGCCCTGTCGAAACCGTTTACAAAAAGCATCGTATCCTGAACAGAAGTTGGAACAGCAGCCAGTAATTCACTTATGCCTGAGGTAACCGAATACGTTGTATTATAGGCGGCAATCTTTACATAATAGGGCTGGCCTGCCGTTAAGCCTGTTAATATTAAACCGGCTTTAGCCAGCGTAACCGGGGCATTAAAGGTGGTACCGTTAGTACTTGTGTAAATTTTATAATGTGTCGCATTATTATCGTTCTTTACCTTTACTTCCAACGTATTGTTTAATTTATTGATCACCGCAAATGATTTTGGAACGGATAAAGATGTTACGGGGTTCCCGTAAGGATATTCAGGAGGATTGATTACCCCTTCATCACTCAACAATGTGTTTAATGTAGAAGACTGTAAAATGGCTTTTACGGTTGTAGGAGAACCGTTATACATCACACTGTTTTGTATAAACCGCATACCGTGGCTGTAATCCATATACGTATCGGCATGTACATTAGTCATGGGTTGTATAGGGTTTCCAACAGAGGTATGCCATCCGTAAATAATGACCCTGTTTGCCGTTGAATAAATCAGGTTTGAAATAACAATATCTTTTTTGTCACCGCCCGTTAAAGTTCCTAAAGGATAAGCCGTAACAGACCCGCTGCGTTGTGAACACACCATGCCGTTGTGTTGGGCAAAAGCCTGAACGGTTGTCATAGTGCCGCTTGCCGGTATAGTTAAAGGTGTTAATTTTAAAGCAGCTTGTGCATAAATATCATTTACCATTTTACGTGTTGGTAAGGTACAACCAATAGAATCGGCTATTTTGGTGGCTACTATGGGTGACATAGGGCACAAAAAATAATTAGTATCAGTACCTATTGCTAAATAATCGGGAATCACGTAATACGTCACGCTTTTGGTAACACCTCCAATAACAGCCGTTGACATTACCGGGGAAAGTGCTCTGTAAAAATTAGGTACGTTACCGTTTAATACTTCCTGCATAATAAGGTTTTCACGGGCTGTAAATGATAATGGTGTTATGGCCGCAACAAACTGAGACCCGTTCATAGCTGTAGTTTGGCGAGCAGGAACACTTAACGTTTGAGAAAACTGGTTAACTGAATACAGTAAAAATAAGTATCGTAAATAGTTCATGAAATAAATTTAAAAGCCGGTTTAAAATTTGTATTAAAGATAAGATTTTTTTCAAATATCCAAAGCAGATGTTATCTTTACCAACTATGGCACTAATTGTTAAAACATCGCAACTACCCAATTCAGGTAAAGGTTTATTTACCACAACAGCAATAAAAAAAGGATCTAAAATAATAGAATATTTAGGGGAAATTATTGATTGGAAAGAGTATGAAAGAAGAGTAGAACTTGATGAAGACGGCTACTTATTCTTCATAAATAAAAAACGGTGCATCGATGCATATAATACACCGCAACATAAAGCTCGTTTTGCGAATGATGCGGCAGGCTTGACAAAAGTAAAAGGCCTTGTAAATAATTGTGTTTATGAAATTGAGGGCGATCAATGTTTTATTAAAGCAAAAAAAGATATAGCCGCAGGTGAAGAAATTTTTGTAAGCTACACTAAAGAGTATTGGGATTGTGTGCGGTATAATATCAGCATTGGCAGAGGAAGGAAGTAATACTTCGAATGAATTTAAAGCAACTTGATACTATATCCATCAATTTTATAATTGGTCATGGAAGAAGCGGGACTACCCTACTTTTGCACATACTTAATGAACATCCAAATTGCATTGCATCACCGGAAATTAAGCACATCATCTATTTTTACAAAAAATACAATACCGTAAAGATCGTAAGCCCTCAACTTATTAATGATCTCAAACAGTATTTACTGCTTTTAAAACAAAATAAACGGTTTTTACTTTCAGACCCCTTAAGTTATTCTTACCTCGATGATTTAAAAATCGGGGAAGCTATTACTTATAGCCAAGTATCAAAATTGTTTTATTTATGCTTAATGGAGGGTAAAACATCGGTGAGTGAAATTAATTGTATTATTGATAAAAATCCCTATTACACGTTTTACATTGACACACTTACCACATTGTTCCCTGAAGCCCGGTTTATTGCTACTATAAGAGATTACAGGGCTTACATACTTTCGAATGTTCAAAAACAGAGTCCTATGCAAAAAACATTATCTGTTTTTTTCTACGGATTTGCATGGAACAGTTACTTAAAACGAATTACAGCCGCCACAAAAAAACATCCGTCAAAAATTAAGATTATAAAGTACGAGGATTTTGCGTTAGAAAAAGAAACGACCGTAAAAGAGATTACTCATTTTTTCGGGATCACCTATTCAGACCATTTATTTAATTTTTATAAAACTGTTGAACAGCGTGTCATGAGCAAAAAAAAAGTTATTGCTAATTTTGATTATGCTCTTAGAAAAATAAAGGACCTTAGTCTTCCCGTAAATACATCACGGTTAGATGCTTGGAAATTGCAATTGAGCGCGCATGATATAAAAAAAGCTGATTATTGTTGTTCTGAAACAGGTAACCGGTTTGGCTATATGCCCGTTTCTAAAATAAGCCGCTCAGCAGCGTTCTTATTTAGTTTATATTCATTACCGGGAAGATTAAGAGTAGCGCTTTTTGATACATTTGATACACCTGCCATAAATTTTTTGATTTACAGGATCCAAATCAGAGAGAAAAAAAAATTAACCGTAAATGGATGATATAAAAGATAAACAAATACATTTTATAATCGGTATCGGGCGCTCAGGTACTACACTCCTGACCAAACTATTAAATAAGCATAAAGACATACATTGCCAGCCCGAAGCTAATTTTCTTTTATTTTTCCTGCATCATTTTAAAAACCGTGTTGGTTTTAATGATCATGATATTGAACTTATTTTCAAAGAAATATCTACTTATTCTCTTTCTCACCCTACTATAGGCTGGAATATTAATTTTGATAAGGCTAAGCAAACTCTAAAAACCATATGCTCGGCTAATCCTGATATAAATTACGCAACACTGTGTAAACACATTTATTCACTTTTTGAAATTGAGCATCAAAATAAAAAAGATGCTAAATTAATCATCGATAAAAATCCTGCGTATACAATACTGGTTGATAAGATTGCCGGGTTTTTACCGGAAGCAAAATTTATCTGGATGATCAGGGACTACAGGGCCAATGTATTGTCCAGGAAACAAAATGTGTATTTAAAGTCTCCGAAAGTCGCGTACAATGCCATTCGATGGAAATATTTTAATATGCTTGCACTAAAATTCAGCAAAAAAAATCCTCACAAGGTATTACTTGTTAGGTATGAAGATCTTGTGAACGATCCCGGAACTGTTATATCATCCATATATACTTTTTTAAATGTTGACCCTAAGGATGAAACCAACCGTGACACCATTTCTTTTACAGAAACAAAAAACGATGCCTCACTGATTAAGCACGAAAAATACCTCACTAAAAAATATGACGATCTTGAAAAGCCTGTTAATACCGGCCGCGTAAACAGCTGGAAGACGGAATTAAGCAAAAAAGAAATTGATTTATGCGATGCTATTTGCTTAAGCTTTGCAAAACAATTCGAGTATACGGCATTTTCCGCATTGACATTACTTCATAAATACATGCTTCTGCTTAAACACATGGTAACTATTTCACGGTCAATCGCAGATATTGAGAAAGACCGTTTGTTGTATTATTTACCTATTCATTATAAAATTAAGAGGTTGATTAAACGACACATGCTATTGGGATTTTTACAACCGCACCCTAAAGAGTAGGCCTGTAGCGGAAAGGGATTTTGTAATAGATCCTGATAAAAACAAAGTAAAAATGCGTACGCACATACGCTATCTTGTACTTAAACTTTTCGATAAAATTTATTTTATTTTCATCTAATTTCTTATACCCGAATTGCTCCGCATACTTTTCGCAAACATTATCCAGGAATTTAATATTATCCTTATTCATTTCTGTCTTAAAAGCATTTACGCGGTCTGCATTAATTTTCTTATCAAGGTTTTGATGCATATTCATAATCTTTCTTGTTTTATCTTCCGAAACATTTTCACCGGCATATTTTTTGAGTTCTTTTGAAAGAGACTGAAAATTCAGCATATTTTCAGAGTAGTTTAATGATAAAAATTTGCATATACTTTTGATATGTGTTTCAGGATCAGAAACCAGGTCTTCGTAACGGATCACATGAAAAGGCAGCGCATATTTTTTAATGTCTTTAAAAATACGATCATAATAATACATCCAGGTTGCAGCCAGTTTATAAATAGATGTATTATTGTCGGAAAAATTTTTTCGCGATAAAATATTATCCCTGTAATCCCTTATTATAACAATATACCCGGCGCCCGGAAACAGTTTCTGTAAAACATTTAAATGCAACGAATAGGATGGATTTTTATCAATAATGTATTTTACGACTTTCTTTTCCTTTCCTGATAAAGGGTAATTTAAATACACCAATTTGCAGACGTTTCTAAAATTTTTAATTGCCAGTGATTTGATGTCCTCCACAAACGCATTTAGCGGTTTCCAAATACTAATCACGCTGCTAAATTCCTTATCAAATATCTTTTCAAAAGAATTTCTTACTTCTACATTATCGAAATTTTTCGATTGATAAGTACTGTATGAATGCAGTATAAATTCATTTTCCGGACTTGATATTATAGCGTCGTTTGAATTTAAGATATTTGTAAGCATTGTAGTCCCTGAACGCCCCATGCCAACAATAAAAGCAATATTTGGCAATGGCTCCTGAACGGGATTACTTTGGTTCATTTATACACTAATTAAAATTTAAATTTAATAATATTTTAATATATTTGTTAATAAACCTTTATGAAAGTCCTTAAGCGTATTATTGATTTATTTTCATTCAAAGAAATTACAATAGATAAAAAACCGGGGCCATTTCTTGATCCTCAAAGGCTGTTACATTTTACCATTCATCTTCTCCAATTTATTGGAATATTACTGATTATCCGCCTCTTTCAATTCGAAAAATCTTCAGGCATAATAGAATACAGCTATGTAGTTCTTACCACATTTATTATTTACAGTTTTACACCTATTCGTTATAAACACGCTGTATTTTTTTTAAGCATTTTGTATATTATCTTTCATGCCTTTGGAACCGGGCCGGGAAGCCTTTTTATATTTTCGGGATGTTTCCTGATTGCTTTATGCCGTTTAAATATAAGCTTTCCTCTAAAGTTATCCTCAGTATTATTTATACTCTGCGGATTCGCCGTTGCAAGGACAGAATTATTCTTTGCCCCTTGGATTATTACATTAGTGAGCTACTTAATGCCGATGTTCATGTTCAGGATTATCCTGTATTTATATGAACGGAAAAATGGTTTTATCGTCAAATCACTTTGGCAGGAAATCGTTTATTTTTTCATGCTTCCCAATATCTTTTTCTTATTTTACCCGATAGTCGATTATAAAAATTACATTCGGACTTATTATTCAAATACGGAAAATGAAATGTGGCAAAAAGGTATCAGGTGGATGCTCAGAGGCTTGTTCCATGTATTTGCTTATCGGTTGCTCTGCGGTTATTTTTTAATGACACCTTCCGATGTGCATGACCTTCCTTCATTATTGCACTATCTTTTTTCAAATTATTTTTTAATCGTTCGCCTTTCCGGGATTTTTCATTTTATTATCGGCTTGTTATGTATGTTCGGTATGAATCTTCCGCAATCATTTAATAATTATTTTATTGCAACCAGTTTCGTAGATCTTTGGCGCCGTATCAACATTTACTGGAGGGATTTTATTTTAAAGATATTTTTTTACCCCATCATGTTTCTTTATAAAAAACGACTAAAACGGTATTTATTGCCGGCCACCATGATGACCGTTTTCTTTATAACCTTTTTACTTCACAGTTATCAATTGTTTTGGATCACCGGGAGTTTAAATTTAAGAACGGTCGATCTGTTTTTCTGGATCTCTATCGGCTTCTTGATCACTATTAATTCAATGATCATTGAAAAAAACGCCTTAACAAAACAGGATGCCCCTACCCGCCCGACCTTTATAACTTATTTTACCGACACCCTCAAAATAATGGGCATGATCGTTTTTATGGCTGTTATGTGGGGCTTATGGAGCAGTAAAACCGTAAACGAATGGTTGTTCTTAATGTCATACACCAACATAAGCACAAAAAAAGATCTAATTCACCTGGCTTTATATTTAATCCTGTTTACAGTAACAGGTGTACTGCTGCATTATATTATAAATACAAATGCGGTTCAAAAAGTAATTAAGCTGCAACCCTCGCAAACCTTATTTTTAACTGCGCCGGTCATTCTTATCACTTTGCTGTTTGCCAATAAAAAG
>JBBRHI010000144.1:0-7026 GCA_038222995.1 Bacteroidia bacterium
ACGTTGTTTTACTTATTGCAATATAAGCCAAAAGTCTGCCAATATACAAATCAGACATCACACTAAACGTGTGCAGGTAAAGTAAGGATGGATCATTTATTTTAATAAACCTGTAGGCCAGCGATATTAAAATAATTCCTATAAATAAATAGAAGTAATACTGTTTTTTAACTACAGAAAGTATAAGCGGCCAAAATAAATAAAATTGCTCTTCAACAGCTATTGACCACAAAACACCCAGGCTGTCGTTTCCGACTCCCGTAAAATTAGTTCTAATTCGATCAAAATTATTTATAAAGATTATATAGTAAGGCAAATGCTCGTTAACGGTTGATAAATAAAACCGATGCGTAAGTACCGGGTAAACTATAAACCCAATAAAAAGTACAAGGAGATAAAGAGGCCATATTCTTAACGCTCGTCTTATAAAGAAAAATTTAATATTGATCTTCCCAATGCTATGTTTCTCCATTAATAACAAGTAAGTTATAAGAAAGCCACTCAGCACAAAAAATAAATTTACTCCTAAATGGCCTTCTGCAATAAGATGATTTACTATAGCTGCTTCTATTATATTACCGGGCTTATAGGACAAGTAAGCAAAGCAATGATATAAAAACACCATACCGAATGCTATACCGCGAATGGAATCTAAATTTTCAAAAAATATGTTTTTCTCCCGGTTACCCATTACTATTAAGCAAAACCTGCTTTAGTTTAACGATTGTTTGTTTGGGCGTTTTATTTTTAATACTTTTTTTTATACCTTTTATACAACTGATTATGCGTTTAATTTTCCAGAAAAATAAGCTTTCACTCTCAGAACGGATGCCGGCAGAGGTTATATAAAATGTAGCAGGCAGCTTACTATAGCACGGGATATAAAACCGCCAAATCTTTTTTACCGTAATTAAATGGTAGTACATGAATTCTAGGTTGCCATCAAGATCAGTAAGCTTTGAATTACTATATATATAATTTATCGGTTCAGGGTATTCTCTTATAATATTTTTAAAGTGCGCTTGTATTTCATTTTTCAATTCGGCATTCTTTACAATATCATACATACTTATATTCAGGTTGTTCTTAGCAAGATACTCAATGGAATTTATCTCTCCCTCCCATCTGTGGCAACATTCTTCAAACGCATAATAGGTAGTTGAATTCAGTAATTTTATAATACCCGGATTAGCATTGTACAAATTGTTACAATACTCATTGTTTCTTAATAATGTAAAATGCCCGGCTGTCCAATTGGTTTTAGAAGTAATTACATCATATTCCCCTAACATCTTTTCATTTAGAAAGCTTCTTACATCGCCCCAGATAATATCCAAATCACACCACCCCCAAAAATCATAGTCTTTAAGCTGCTCTTTAAATAATTTACCGAATAAGGGTTTTACCTCATTAATTTTCCATGCATTTACAAGCGTAATCTTATGCTTCAGTGATTCCGTTACAATAGCATTAAGTTCTTCAAGATTTAGTTTTATAAATTCAATATTTTCATCATGATAGGTTTTGCTTATCGTATCGTTAATAATAATATAGTGAATGCTTTTATTTTTTTTACACGTTTCTGTGTAATAATTAAAATAAGAAGGGAGCGGGCCCATATAACATGTTATTAAACAGATACTCTGCATTGCTCTTAATCTTTAAAAGCGTTGTTCTTAAACAATACGTCTGCCTGAAATATGGGCTGTGCCAAATGCATTTTATAAGGAAAAGAATAAACCCCGTAATTCTGCAGCCCCATAAAATGTATCACATCATGAAACAAAGGCTGCCCTATATGCCGTTCGATAAAGCTCACTTCTAATATAATATAGCGGCAATGTTTCATACATTGAATAGCATTTTTTAAAACCTCCAGCTCATATCCTTCTACGTCAAGCTTCATTAAATCGGGCATCGGCAAATTCTGTTGAAACACATACTCATCTAATCTAACCATATCAACCTCAATTTCACCTACCTTTTTTTCATTGGGAAACATCTTCAATAAATTTTCGGATACCTCTAAAAAACTGGAAGAATGTCCTGAAAAATTAAATTTCTCTTTTTTATTCTCGGCGCCTACCCCTACTTTATGTAATGTTGTATGTGATAGTTTTTTTGCTGTTTCAATATAGTTTTCCTGGTAAACCGGTATAGGCTCAAATGCGTGTATTACAGAAGAAGGAATTACCGCCTTAGCTAATTGTGACCATGTACCGACATTAGCACCAAGATCAAAAATAGTTTTAATTTTCCCTGACAGGTTTGCCAGCTCAATAAACTCTAAAGAAGTGATGTGTGTGAGCGTTAGACCAGAGGCTACAGTTCCTTTCAATTTTGATAATCTTCGTTTATCAAAAGATGCTTCAGCAATACGCTCTATTAATAGTCTCGGATTATAAAGTAATTCTTTTCTCATATTGTTTAACGGGTTGTAAGCATAAGTTTAATCGTGGCATCGAGCTCTTCAATGTTTACGGTAAGATCGAAATTATTTGCATTTTTACTTTTCTCTTTTACATCACAAAACTGATAGTAATAGTCTACACCTGCTACATCTGCCAGGGAAAAATAAACAAAGTTAGAAGAGTCGTTTAACCTTTTAAATTCGAGGACTTTTGATCCTTTTTGCATAAATGAAATATGAGTTAACGCAGCACCGTGAATACTTACTAAATATTTTGTTTTAAATATAAGTTTTACTTGCTCTTCAAATTTGTAATCTTCCAGGCATACAATTTTAAAATCATAAGACTGAAGTAACCAGATAACTTCAGGTTCATTGAGTACAAAACGACGGGAAGCTTTTTCCCTGCTTATATATATATATTCATTTGCCTCACTTTTTTTTAAATTGTACGCGTCCCACACTAGTTTTTGCAGTTTTAAAAAGTTGTGCGGGTTAAAATTACCTGTCGGTGCAATAAAATCCATTACATATAAATGATCTATTTTAACGTATGTCTTTTCAGGAATATAATAGATTTGTTTAATATTAAATAAAGCCAATGTATCCATATACAATTGCTCATGCTTAAAATATTCAGGTATTAATACCACAAATTCGTTTAATTGCTCATTCATTTCTACTAAACGGGTTAAGCCGTCTGATATCCAGTGGTAAAAGCCTTTTGGTCCACTGTAATTATCAAATATGATCAGGTATTTTTGTTTGCCGCCCGGTTTATGTCTTTTATATTTAGATAAAACATGTAAGATATACCGAAAAAAGTAATGCTTAAAATCTATATCATAACACACTATAAATCGCTTAAGCGGTAAAAAATGTTTCATAATAATACCTTGTGAGGTAACACTAGCTTTACCGATATAATTAAATGATGATGCAGGTAATGTGTACTCAAAAGGCTCGCCGCCAAAAAAATTACTGTCACCCTGTTTAAGATTTACGGGTGCTTTTCTTTTAATAGTTTGAGAAGAATATAGTTGTTTAATCAGTTTCATTTAATTTATATCCTCATAACCTTTTACCCACGCATTTTTTATGGGATACATTCTAAAAAAAAGAACAGGGTTTGCTTTTGCTTCTATAAATACACGAGCCATAAAAACAAGTTTACTTAAAAAATTTCTTTTTTTGAAAGGTAACGGCATTTCCGGGAACATTTCGTGAAAAGCTTTATAATATGAATTGCTGACCCCGTAATTCAATTTTTTAAGATAGCTTACCGAAACTCTTTTTTCAGGGATAATATGCGTTAATTTTAAAAGTGGAGACGTTCCTGAAGCCAAACCCATTTTTACTGCAGTCCAAACGATTTGTGAATCACCGGCACTTGCCATACTGTTACCTTTACGATCAGTAGCGGTTAAAATTCGTTTTTCATAAAGTGAAATATAGCATTCAAAAATTTCCCTTTTAATAATAAGTCCGGAGCCGGCAGGATAATAATCAGGCCAGCCGGCTACACAACCGTATTGAGTATAAGGTGTACTTTTTTCCTGAAACAGGTTAGAAAAATAGGTTTTAATCCATCCGGCAACACCATCAATATAATCCACCTTAATAATTCCAGGACCCCATGCACCAACAGAAGGATAAGTTTCTAAGAGTAATTTCAGATTTTGAAGATAATCTTCATATAATTCATTATCATCATCTACAAATACAATAACCGGTGAGGTGGAATTAACAACACCTGTAATCCTTGCATGAGAAAGACCGGGTTTAGGTTCCTTAATTACTTTGAAGTTCGGATATGATTTTAATGCTTTAATAATTGCTAATTGTTCAACGGGAACGTCTGAATTATTATCAACTATAATGCATTCAAAATGAACATCTATAAGCTTCTGCTCTAATAAGGATTTAAGACACCTTGTTAGAAGCCTTTCATCAGGATTATAGGTGCATATAACAGCAGAAAAATTATACTTCATTGCCCATAATTTCTTTAAACAGATAAATATAGTCTTCTACCACACTTTCCAGTCGAAATTTCTCAAAAGCTTTTTGAGCTAAAACCCGATGATCTTTTAGTAATTCCCGATCATTCACATATTTACTCATTGCCTCTATCAGTTGCTTAACACTTGCTTTACCCGATGCTTCTATATCAATAAGAAAACCTGCAAGTTTATTCTCATATTCAATCATACGCGGTATTTCACCTATTCGTGAAGCAATAACGGGATTACTCCAGTAAAGTGATTCAATGACTGAGTTCGGTACACTTTCGCCGGGGAAATAACTCGGTAATACCGTAGCATCAAATAATTCAATATATGGAAAACAATCCAACGGATTATCTTCGAATTGCAGCAAATGAATATTCGACACATTCGATTTTTCACAAAGTTCTTTTAAATAATTACCGTTGCCCATTAATACCAGATGTATTTCTTTATCAGGTAATAATGTTTGCGTTTTACTAAAAGCTTCTATAGCTTCTGCCCAACCTTTTTCCTTAATCCCCCTGGCAAACATTCCAAACACAAAAGCGGCCCGATCAATATTTAAATTTTTGCGTGATCTTGTTTTAAAATTTTGTCTATTGCCTGTAAACCCAATACATATTTTGCGAATTAAAGGCATATTGTTTTTGGGTAAAGCATGTGTTATAGCGTTCAAATTTTTATCTGCTATATAAATGATCGCATCCATTTTAGAAAGAATAAAAGAAAGATTTTTCCCGATGTGATTCGGATTTTCAATTCCCATTTCATATTCCCCATGCATGGTTGTTACAAACCGGCAACGGATAGACTCTTTAAGATTTGCAATAATAAAATCTGATTCCGACATATGGCTGTTAACCAAGTGTATCTTTTTAGCATTAAGGTAATGCAGGAACATTTTTTTATTGATCCATGTTCGAAATTCAAACGATGAGCCTGTCTTTAAAATAAACGCATTAATTTTCCATATAAAAAATCGAACTATTCTATACTTGCTGTAAGAAATGATTTTTACGAGCGGTGACAAATTATTTGTCATTCCCTTTTGAAAATATTCAGGATGATGATCATAGACATAAACTGTTTGCCGTGTTTTAGTGGCAAAAGCATTCGCTAAGCGAAGCGCAAACATTTGCGCCCCTCCAAGTTCAAGATTAGTTAACGAAAACAAAACCCTCATTTCATTAGGCTTTTAATGTTCCCGTAATAATATAAGTTTTATGCCATTTTTCTGCATTTTCCAAGGGTTCAATATAAATATCCTGCGGGTATAAATAATCCAAATCGTCCCTGAAGTAAGGAATAGACTTAAAGTTTTTGCTTATTGATTTCCTAAATAAGGATTCAAATCTATTAAATAAAAAAGCTTTTGATTGCGCGGACGATTGGTGAAGTAAATGCTTCAGCTCTTGGTACCTCATATATTCTACGCTTTCACTTTGCTGGTAGCTTTGCCCTGCCACAAAATACTTTTCAAACAACTTTTTAAAATCCATCCATGCCAACTCATTATAATGAAAAGGATTAATATTCCCCGAGCCTGATAGCCTGTCTTTATTTGGTGTACTACAAATAAATGTTCCGTTAGGATTAAGTACTGATACGATATTTTGAAAAAACAATTCCGGATCTGATAAATGTTCAACCGTTTCGAAACTAATTATCAAGTCAAATTTTTTATTAAGCTGCTTAACATTCAAACAATCTTCTTTTATATAATTAAGCTCAGGCACTACATAATTATTTTTCGCAAAATCAATTGCTTCATCAGAAATATCAATTCCCAAAACACTTTTGGCGCCGTTTTGTGCTATAAAATGTGAGCCGTAACCTGTACCGCACGCTGCATCTAAAATAGATTTGCCTTTATAATGACTTTTAAAAAAATCATACCTCTGTATATGTTCTGCTCCATATTGTTTCCAGGATAACGTTCCGGGAATTACTCTTTCTATTGTTTCGTCACTCATTATAATTTATTTTACTTCGTTTATATCGTCCCACTTACAATCTATCATTACATCACCAAAATCAACTCCCCTCATTTCAGGCAAAATATGATTACTATTAGCAATCGTAAAATCAGCAATATCCTCTACAATATCAATATTAGGCCCGTTTGGTATAACTAATCCGCAACCAAAAGAATAAGAACCCGGAGCTATTGTTTTAGAAGGGATCTTCATAACGAGAGTTAATGTATTATTTACTAATTTGTCGTAAAAAGTTTTTAAGTCAATATAATCTGCAAAAACTCTATTTTTAGTCCGGCTTAAAAGAGCCACCCCGACTTTAGCACCCATTAAAGGCCTGTTAACTATAATTTTCATATGTAAAGAAATAACATCCCCATATTCAAACATTACCTTTTCATCACCTTCCACATTTGCGGTATATAACTCTGAAAATAAAAGTTCCTTTTTAGCATAAGCGTTTTTACTTGCAATATATTTATTTGAAGAGACTGAAGTTAGTTCAGACTTTGAAATATAAGTATCAATAATTGTTTTTGTATAGTCTTTAGCAAGCATCATTCCATTTTTCAATAAAACACTTGTGGAACAAAGCTGGGCAATAGCGCTCATTTGGTGACTCACAAATAAG
>JBBRHI010000145.1:0-7003 GCA_038222995.1 Bacteroidia bacterium
ATACCAGGTATATGATGAGCCGCTGTTGGTTTGGTTTGTAAAATTAATAGTTGCGGGAACAGTGCAACTTGTGAGCTGATCTGCAATGAACCCCGGAGCTATAGACCCTATTGTATATTGCGAACCCACACCTACTGCATACCATGCGTTGGTTGTTTGAATAACTTCATTTGAACAGGAACCGTACAAATCTTTTGCGGCTTGTATAGCGCAATAGCGAACGTTTGTATAATCCGTATTCGGTGTCATATACACACTTAAAGCGCGGTAAGCTATCGCGGAAGCCTTTGCCATGGTAATACCGCTTATATTGTAAAACTGGCCGTTATCGTTGGTTCCGCTGCCGCCAACCGATAATAAATAATACCAATAAATGCATGGGCCGTTGTTATTATGCGGTTCATTGTTAGGATCCCATAAATTACCTAAATACGTATCAGGCTGGTTTAATGCAGCCGGGTTTGACATATTTCTCAGGCCGACATTATTTGTGGTAATTTCATTTCCTATAATCCAGTTGCACTGACTAGGGCGCGCAAACCATTCCACTGCGGTTCCGAAAATATCTGCAAAACCTTCGTTAAGGGCATCCGATTCTCCACCGCTTAACTGCGCGGTAAATTGTACAACACCGTGGGTTATTTCATGGCCGCACACATCAAGCCCGGTCATTTCGCTGTATCCCGCAGAAAGGTCGCCGTCGCCGTATGTCATACGCTGGCCGTCCCAAAAAGCATTGGCATAATTTACATCATAATGTACATAGCTTAACAGCTTATAACCGTTACCGTCTACGCTACTGCGGTTAAAGGTTGTACTATAAAAATCGTAAGTTTTTTCTGCGCCCCAATGTGCGTCTGTTGCAACCTGGTCGTAGCCTGCGCCGTTCCAGTTAGCAGAGGTATTTGTAAAATCGGTGTTAGTATAAGACATGCCGTTATTTAAATTATAGGTTTCAATACCGTTACCGCGACCCGTTTCACGTAACCTGTATAAATTTGGAGATACATTATCCATGGTTATAGTTTGCGAACCGCTATATTTTGTGCTTGCGGACCCTACTACATCGGCTGTACAAATTAAATTTTGTTCCTTAATAATGCTTCCTGTTGCAGCATCAACGTATACAAATGCCCTGTATAAAGGCGTTTCGGCATATATATTAAATTTATATGCGTATAAAAAACTTACTGACCTTTGTTTTGTATTTATTAACCGAAAAACAACGAGCTCGCCTTTAGGCTTGTAGGTAAATGAGGGATTATTTAATGCTTGCTTCATGTGAGCTTCTTCTGCCTCATTTTCCCATTTGTATTTTTTTGCGTTTACCTTGCTTAAGGCAAATTGTAAAGCTTGTTGCTCAGTTAAAGCATTCGCGTTTGAAACCGAAATGTCCGCAAACCAATCGCCGTTAAAAGACTTAACGATGTTATTGCTGCAATGAGCGATAATCATAGAGCTTTCTATTTTAATACCTTTATAATTTTGAACAAAACGAGTGTGGGTCATGCCCAAAACATCTTTTTCGCTTTTAATTACGGTAAATGAACAGGAGTTATCCCCTAAGAAATCTGTTTTCAGCCACACGGGGAATTTAGCCGCAGACAGGTTTTTTGAAGCGTCGACAGATACCATTAACGGCAGCCCGGTAATATTAGAATAGGATTCTATTTTAATTCCGTTAACTGAGCTATAGTCTTTTTGAGAAAGTAACGTTCCCGAAAAAGAAAGTACACAAATGAGGTAGTATAATTTACGCATGGCTGTAGATTTTATTAAAGATATTAATAAAAATTTAGTTTACATCTATCGGCAGGTTTCGTGCTAAATTTTTGTACTTTCACTACCTTGGAAGAAGTAGTACATAAACATTTAAATATAAAGGCCTGGGCTGAAGACGACCGGCCGCGTGAAAAATTAATTGCAAAAGGAAGGCAGGCTCTTTCGGATGCCGAGTTGCTGGCAATATTGTTAACCTCAGGCAACAAAAGTGAAACCGCCGTACAATTAGCACAACGCATTTTAAATGAAAACCAAAATTCTATTAATCAATTGGCTAAGTTACAGATCAGTGATCTGAAAAAATTTAAAGGGGTTGGAGAAGTTAAAGCAATTACTATTACTGCTGCTTTAGAATTGGGACGAAGAAGAATAGAAGATCCTGCTGAAGAAAAGCAAAAAATAGTTTCTTCGAAACAAGCATATGATATTTTAAAATCGAAATTAAGTGATTTACCTTACGAAGAATTTTGGGTAATATTTATGAACCGGAGAAACTCTGTTATTAAAACTGAATGTATTAGCAGGGGCGGCGTCAGTGGCACGGTGGTTGATATAAGACTTATTTTAAAACCGGCAATTGAAAATCTTGCGAGCAGTATTATACTTTCGCACAATCATCCTTCCGGAAATTTAAAACCAAGCCACGAAGATATTTTATTAACTAAAAAAGTAAAAGAAGCGGCCAAGCTTATTGATGTAAGCTTACAGGATCACTTAATTATTGGCGACGGTAATTATTTAAGCCTGGCAGATGAAGGGCTAATGTAATAATACCATGATAAAGATAGTTACGGTTATTGGCGCAAGACCACAGATCATTAAAGCTGCAGCGCTTAGCAGGGCCATTAAAAATTATTTCAATACATCCATTAAAGAAATTATTGTTCATACAGGCCAACATTATGACGAAAATATGAGCAGTGTTTTTTTTAGCGAATTGGGTATTCCTGAACCTGATTACAATTTAAATACCGGCAGCGGCACACACGGCAAACAAACAGCAGCCATGATCACCGGCATTGAAGACATTTTAACGGCTGAAAAACCAAATGGAATTGTATTATACGGCGACACAAATTCAACCTTGGCAGGTGCTATTGCTGCAAGTAAAATTCACATTCCTGTGATTCATATTGAAGCCGGGCTTAGGTCGTTTAACAAAGCGATGCCTGAAGAAATTAACCGGATCATGTGTGACCATGTTTCCACGTTGTTGTTTTCACCTACACATACAGGTTATGAAAATTTACGGAAGGAAGGCTTTAAGGCCAACACTATCAAGCCCTACAGTGCAGATAACCCGAAAATTTACCATAGCGGAGATGTGATGTATGATAACAGTGTTTACTTTTCAAGTATTGCAGAAGATAAAAGCGACATTCTTACAAAGCATCAACTCACCAAAAATAATTTTATACTGGCTACGATCCATCGTAATAATAATACGGATGAGCCTGAAAGATTAAACGCTCTATTTAAAACATTAGTTCAGATAAGCGAGGAATATGCTATTGATGTTATACTCCCCTTACATCCGCGAACCGCTAAATTATTACAACATAATTTAAAAGAAGATCTCTACACATCAGTAAAAGCAAGTAACCGCATTAAATTGGCAGAACCTGTGTCATTTTTAGAAATGATCGTTCTTGAAAAAAATTGTGCAATCGTGATGACCGATAGCGGGGGCGTGCAAAAAGAAGCATTTTATTTTAAGAAGCCCTGCGTGATACTTCGTTCTGAAACGGAGTGGGTAGAGCTTGTAGACTGTGGATCGGCCATAATTGCGGATGCTGATGAAGCAAAAATCTTAGATGCCTACAGAATATTAACATCAAATAAACAGTTAACTTACCCGGATTTTTACGGAAACGGTAAAGCCGCTGAATTTATTTGTAAGGAAATGATCGATAATTTAGCTTAGTCTTTTTTAGGATTTTCCTCTTCTTCCAGTTTCTTTTTTAAGATAGCCATTTCCTGGGCAAGGTCTTTGATCTGCCTGTGTTGCTTGGAATTTACCACTGATAAGTGTACAAGAAAAATAACAATGGCAAATATAGCACCTAAAAATATAAGTGAAGGCGCATAAAATATACCCAACAGTTTTGCAATAACATCCAATCCGTTTCTCCAAAAAGAAAAAAGCAATAACAAAGCAGTGCAGGTGATCCATATAAAAGAATACTCTTCTCTTAATTTACCTTTAGCGATTAACCTGAAAATAAAGAACATAAAACACAATGCCATGGTAATGGCAATGATCTGCAGTCTATAAGGAATAACGTTTTCCATTAAATTTTAAACGAATATACAAAAAGATTGTTCCTAATGTAACTTTAAACATATAGTAAACCGTTTTATAAGTTCTTATAGAAGAGCTGCCTCCCTGCCTTTCGCGCATGGTAACAGGCACCTCTTTAATTTTTAACCCGTTTAAAGCATATAAAATAATGGCTTCGGGTTCAGGATATTCGTCCGGGTAATAATCAGCAACTATTTCCAACGCTTTTCTATTTAAGGCCCTGTAACCCGAAGTACTGTCGAAAACCGTTATGCCGACCAGCTTTTTATTAAGCCATTTAAAATAATTGATCCCGGCACGTCTTAGTGATGAAGATTGAAACCCTTCTTTGGTTAAATAGCGTGAACCAATAACTACGTCAGCTTCATTATTTATAATTAGATTAAGTATTTTTTGCAACTCAGACGGCGGGTGCTGCCCGTCGCCATCCATCTGTACCGCCACATCAAACCCGTTGCGCAATGCATATTTAAAACCTGTTTGTACTGCACCGCCAATTCCAAGATTTACAGGTAGGTCAATAAATTCGATGAAACGATCGAGCAAAATTTGTTTTGAATTATCATTAGAGCAATCATTAATGAAAATTGGCGTAATGACTAACTCTTCGGAAAAGCGAGTATTTTTTATTTCGGAAAAAAGAGAAAAAATAGATTCCTCCTCATTGAAGCAAGGGATTATTAAAGCTACCTTTAATCTACTTTTCATCTCTGTCTCCTCTTCTCATAGATTCGTAATCCGGTTGTCTTAAAAGCGTTTCCAGGTAAGCTCTATCTGAGCCGGAATAGTTTACCCTAAAGAAAATAAATTTATATGATTCTTTTGTCATGGAATCCCAGTGGAAAATAACATTTCTCACTTCCCACATCTGGAACAGGTTAAGTGATATAAAAAAATCGAAACATAAAAAACAAACCGCAACAGTTAAAGCTTTTATAACTTTTCTTTTAATTGAAAATAAATAACTTATAAAATAGGCCAACGGAAGTGCTAAAAAGGCAAAACACTGAACTAAGGCTCTCATGCCAAACGCACCGCCAAATCCCCAATCCCACCAGCAACTGATCAAATAAATATTAATTACTAAGTAGGCAGCAATAGGCAGTCCGTATTTTTTTCGGGCGTAAAGTACCTGTACTAATCCTGCGATCATAAAAAGAGCTATAGGCGTATAAATAAACCATCCTTTGTGCCAACCAAACAAAACACTGTATAATTTTGGGTCTCCGAAAAAAAATCCCTCATTGCTTCCGTAAGAAAAAAACAAGAACCTGCCTGTATGCTCTTTCCAAAAAATAAGCTGAGGAATAATCGGTGCTAAAAATAATAAGGCTGCTAAAAGCAGTTTCCATTTTAATGAAAAAATTTCTTTAAACCTGAACTTAAGGTCTTGCAGGGAAGCAATTCCGTAAAGAAGAGGGATTATTAAAACAAGCATTTCTGTAGGCCTTATTAAGGTTATAAAGCCGGCAATAAATGACACATAATAAAAGTGTTTTAATTTAGAAGTAGAATGCCATTTAATGGAGTGATAAAGAAATAAGGAAAAGAAAAAGAACAGGTAACTGTGTGTCATTTCCCCTTCTCTGTACGTATAATAAAATAAGTTAGTGGAAAATAAAATTAAAAACATAGTGCCTGCCGAAACCCATTCAGAAAAAAACAGGAGCAACGTTTTTCGTAAATACCAAAAACCTATAAATACATATATAAACGTACCAAAGCGGATGCACCATACAAATGGCGAACTATAGCCTAAAGGATCGTAGTCGAATATAAAAGCAATATTATTGCCGATAATAAAAAACGGAAAATACAGTATAGCCATTCCCATAGTTACTTTTGGAACAACATCCCCGTTAGGGGCTTCCATAAGCCAAAAGTTATGCTGAAAATGAAAAGAAAAATCGTGGTGAATAAACTCTGCAATGAGGTATGAATAATATTGATTTACATCAGACTGGAAAAAAGAATCGGTATTTGCCATCCAAAACTTAAACGTAAACAGTGTAAACAAGCCCATGAATAATAAAACAGACATAGTGGGAGTATACAGCTTTTTTAAAACCAGTTTTTTAACGCTTATCGTTTGCTCATTCAGTTCCATCTGTTTTTTCGTCTATCGTCTGTAATCCTTATTCAACCTTATTAATGCCGGGTCTTTAGTAATCATCTCTTCCCAATCCCGTTACCGCTTTTTCATAATCAATTTTCGATAACGATTTATAATAAAGCCTATTATCCTCTTCGGTATTAAATTCAAACTTACCAAAAATCTGCCAATAAGTATTCCTGTTCATCGAATCAAAATGAAGCATGGCGGCTTTATGCTGATAGGTTTGAATAAGGTTTAAACATGCGAAAAACATAATGCAACCGGCAACACCATACTTTTTAATATTTGTAACGGCAATATATTTTGATGTTCCGTAAAACACTTTGTTTAAAAGGGCGCCAAACGGCAAAAGCATTAAAGGATACGTTTCTATTAAAGGTCTCATTCCATAGCCCCCACCGTACCACCAACACCACCAGCAAGAGATCACATATAAATTCAAGACAAAAAATGTGGCCAATCCTAAAGTGAATTGCGGAATAATGTTTTTCATATAGAAGATACCGGCAATACTGAATACCATTACCGGTGTATAAATTAACCATCCTTTCCTGTAGCTGAATAATACTTCCCACATTTTAGGATCGCTCCAAAAAAAACCTTCCCTGTTATAAGAGAAAAATAAAAAAGAACCCATGTGGGTTTTCCAGAAAATAAGTTGAGGCATTAACATTAAAAAGCTACATAATACAACAGTAAGCAGTTTCCATTTATGAGTTAAAACTAACCGGACTTTACGTTTAAAGGTTTCCTTATTTGTTATACCGTAAAGCATAAACACTATAAAGAACAAGCCATCAGTT